>NZ_SZPP01000041.1:0-51903 GCF_030263775.1 Candidatus Jettenia sp. AMX1 | reverse complement strand
TTTGAGACACATATGCAGATCATGTTTCACCGAGAGTATTTTTCTCTCTGATTAAAGAACGAATCCAACCCTTTCTGGGTAATTATGACACAGTCTCTCTTGGGAGGGGATTTAGGGGTGGATTCATTCCCCTGGAGAGACGCAACATCTTGCGTCTCTCCTTTGTGTACATGGTAAAGATTGATCAATACACGGGAGAGTATTTGGTTTACAAAACAATTCCAGGGTTGCCATCCCGTGCGCATGTATTCAGGCGGGGAGGCAAGGCTAAAGCCTTGCCCTACGCCATGCTGTTTTCTTATGAGCTGCTGCCCAGGGCAGTCTGGTTTATGGGTAAGGATAAGTTCCTAAAGGGAGACTTCTTTCTTTTCCCCCTTTTTTAAAACATTCACCATTTCCCCTTTTTTTAAAGGGGGATCAAGGGGGATTATGGGCATATGTGTCACCTTAATAAGTAAAATAAATCTTACCTTGTGACTATAACCGCATCTCTCAGGTTGAACACGGACAAACCATCCCTGTTCAAGATATACAGGGACAGGGTTTGTCCGTGCCTGTTTGAATACACACAGGGATAGGGAAGAGAAAACACTGACAAACAGAATTTGTCAGCGCCACCCAAAACGGACTGAGCAATTCTCGTTGTTCTTATAGGGTAAATACTGTATTATATTTTGTTTAGTTTAATCTTATTGATTGAACTACAAATTTCAGCTAGAATACGCCACGAGAGAAACCAGAAGCTCATGTTTTTGACTTTTAAAGAAAGGTACGAAGTCTCATGAGGACTTTGATGACCTTCAGATCACAAAGGTAGGAACCGTCTTCCTATGGCGACTGGCAATGTACAATGCTTTACTTTCATAATGTGTAGTGGCAAGGTACGCCTTGTTACTCCGGAATTGCTTTGAAATCTTTTCGTATTAAACCAGGCTGCCTTTAGCAGTAGAGATGTAAAAACTTACGGTCTCTCCTCATAAAAAACGGTGTCTGCGACGTAGGGCAAGGCTTTAGCCTTGCTTCCCTGCCAAAATACATGCGCCGGGATAGCAACTCTGAAGGGTTGCCCTGCAGAATTGAAATTCTTATCTCCCTGATAATTTCTTACAGTAAAAAAGGACTTATGAATCATATGTTACCTGATTTTCCAAGAATATTAATCGCCGGAACACACAGCGGGGTAGGAAAAACAACTATCACCCTTGGCCTGATGTCTGCACTCATGGAGAAGGGATATAAGGTGCAAGGTTTTAAGGCAGGACCTGACTATATTGATCCCTTACATCATATGGCTGTTACCGGACGTCCCTCCCGCAACCTTGATACATGGCTTATGAGCAGGGATGTTTGTTTGGAATTGTTCGGGCATGCTTTCATGGACTCGGATATAGCTGTGATCGAGGGGGTGATGGGTCTCTACGATGGCTGCCTGGATGGAACGGAGTTCGGAAGCACAGCGCATCTTGCCAGGATATTGAATATGCCCGTAATACTGGTAATGGACGCAAAAGGGATGTCAAGAAGCGCGGGCGCTGTTATCCTGGGATATAAACATTTTGACAGAGAGGTGAAAATCCAGGGTGTGATTTTAAATCGGGTGAGAAGTGAACGTCATTACACTTCTCTCAGGAAATCTATCGAAGAAAATTGCAATATTCCTGTGCTGGGATACCTGCCGTTTGATGAGGAGATAGCATTACCGGAACGTCACCTGGGTCTGGTGCCATCAGTAGAGCAGGAATTCTCAAAGTCAACGTACCGAAAAATTGGAAATATACTGTCGGCTACGGTTGATATTGATGTATTACTCAGTATTGCATCTGCGCCAAACAGCCTCCCTGCATTTGAGAGGACGGTATTCAGGGAAATAGATAAGAGGTTTCATTTCAGGATTGCTGTTGCCTCGGATGAGGCGTTTAATTTTTATTATCAGGATAATCTTGATCTCCTGGAATTGTACGGTGCGGAGCTTACGTACTTCAGTCCCTTGTATGATAAATATATACCCGCTGATATCAAAGGCTTATATATTGGCGGTGGATTTCCGGAACTTCATGCCGCATTGCTTGCTTCGAATACAACAATGAAGGAATCGATACGGAAGGCCCATAAGAAAGGCGCGATCATATATGGAGAATGCGGGGGGATGATGTATCTGCTTGAGCATTTGGTAGATTTTAAAGGGAAAACGCATGAGATGTGCGGGATACTGAAAGGCGCAACGAGGATGGAGAATAAGCGGCAGGGATTAGGCTACAGTAATGTTCAGGCAATGCATGATAATCTTTTGTGTCAAAAGGGCGATGTGTTCAGAGCGCATGAATTTCACTGGTCATCGCTGCATGTGCCCGAAGGTACATCATATGCATACAATGTTTCTAAATATGGTGATAAGACATCACATCCGGATGGCCTCTTTACTGACCGTGTGTTGGCCGCCTACACCCATGTCCACTTTGCAACCAATCCAAATTTAGCACGACATTTTTTGCAAACCATAGAAAGAGCTTAATTCAGGAGAACCAATACTAAAGAGTTGCCCTACAAAACTTAAGATATGCTATAGTTATGAGTAGGGTAGATTAAGGCGTTGGTTTTTACGCCGAATGCACCAGCACTATACTCAAGATGCTCATAAAATATGAATTTTTCCTTAATAACAGGGTGGCACGGACAAACTTTGTTTGTCCGTGTTGAACTAGCACAGCATTGGTTACGAATTGTCTATTTTGAATAGATAATACAAGTCTAATCATTACAAGTGAAAAAGCATGAAACGGTATACAAAAACACGGACAAGCATAGCTTGTCCGTGCCATCCCGTAAGATTATGGTTACCAGGTATCAAGTTTATAAATCACAAATTGTGAACCTCTTGAGTATATCTCTACCCTACCTCTTGCATCATATTCTGTTCTGTTTCATCTCCTGGATGCTATAATTCTTCAGCATCTTTTTCTGTATCAAACCCTGCAGGATTTTTTCGCAAAATTCAGTAAGGGTATAGTCTCTTGCTCCCATGACAAGGATACAATCACCCTCATGGGTCTGTCCTTCAATTATTGGTATAATATCGTCTCTTTTTTCAATAAAAAAGGCTTTTTTACCGGCTTTGCTTACCTGCTGAATAATATCAGCAGAAGAGATATTTTTGCTGGCAGTGCCGCCAGCATAATATATCTCCGGCATAAAGAGAATATCCTGAGAGGAGAGGGCGGTAACAAAGGCTTCTACGAGTTCTTCCTTCATAAAATTGGCAGGGCCGTAACCGTGAGGTTGAAAGATAGCGATAATACGCTTATAGTGTAATTTTACTGCCTGTATTGCTGCCTTAACTTTTTCCGGATTGTGGGCATAATCGTCTATCACCCTTATTCCATGAACCTCTCCGATACTATCCATCCTGCGCTGTATACCCCTGAATTGTTTGAGCGCTACAGATGTTTTACTATCGGGGATATTCAGACTTCTGGCAACGGCAATAGCTGCAAGTGCGTTTGATACGTTATAAGAACCGGGAAGATGTATCTCAAAAGACTGACCATTTACATCAAACAAGGTTTGGAATGGTTTATAAGTTATATTTTTTGCGCTTAGAGCAGCGCCATTATGTAACCCATAGGTAACGATGTTTTTATGCTTAAAATGTATCGTTCTCAAATGAGGACAATCGGCATTGAGAATGAGCAGTTTCCTGGTATTTTCCGAAAGGGTTACAAACATCTTCGATATCTCTTCGATAGTATTGTGGTCTTTAGACACATTCGTAATGACGGATGTTTGTGGTGTATAAGAGACGATACTGCCATCACTCTCATCGGCCTCTATGGCAATGATGTCTGATGTGCCCGTTTTTGCATTACCTAAATGGACTTTATCAACATAGTTTTTGATACATCCACCTATAATAATAGTAGGGGACAGGTTGGCATAATCAAGGATATAGCTGACCATAGAACTTACGGTAGTCTTTCCATTTGTTCCTCCGATAGCAATTCCATATTTATGGTTAAATATCTCAGCCAGGAGGTTAGCGCGTTTTATAATCTTTTTGTTAAGCAGCCGGGCTTTTTTAATATCCGGATTCTCTTCTTCGATGGCGGAAGAGATAACGATAAAATGTGTGTTTTCGTTAACACCCGAACCGTCCTGAGGGTGGAGTGAAATGCCTTGAGACAGGAGTTTGGAAAATACATAAGGGGTAATGTGTTTGTCATAATTTCTATCGGAACCACTAACCGTGTGGCCTTGTTCCTTCAGTACCTGAGCGATGGCGCTCATGCCAATGCCACCCACGCCAACAAAGTGATATGAGAATAACGCTAAATTCCTCCCCAAATCCTCACCATCTCCCTTTACTAATTCTCCTGGACACCCCTTTATTAATCCTTCAGTTCTCCCCTTTCTTAATCTCTCCATCTCTCCCTTTACAAACTCCTCCGTCCTCTCTTTTGCAAGCCTCTCCGTCTCTTCCTTTACAAATCTCTCGGTCTCCTTCTTTGCCAATCTCTCTATTCTCCCATTGTCTCATTACTTCATTGGTGTCAATGAAAACTTCTCTCTATTCTCCCCTTTGCTAATCTCTCTATTCCCCCCTTTGCTAAAGGGGGGTAGGGGGGATTAATAAGGGTGTGGATTCAGAAGTGACTGAAGGGTATTTTGACTGGCAGTATTCTTCATAATTTTTTAGCACTATACAGGATGAAATTTGAATTGTCAAAATATTTCTGCTCTGGATTCATTCTTGACAAGTCTAACAATTCATTCTAGAATCAAACCGTTTTTCCATCGGTACATTTTGATTTTGTGCAGCTTAATACGAGGAGAGAAGTAGTGGATACGTTGGGCAGACATATCGTTCTGGAGATGTGGGGATGTTGTAAGGATGTTATTGATGATGCCGATGGTATACAGGAGATCCTTACCAAAGCTACGGAGTCTATGAAGGCAACTCTGGTGAATGTGGTATGTCACCGGTTTAGTCCCTATGGTGTAACCGGTGTCGCCATACTTGCTGAATCGCATATCTCTATTCATACGTGGCCTGAATATGGATATGCCGCTGCCGACATCTTTATTTGCGGTAATACAATCGACCCGCAAAATGCTGCTTCTCATATAATACAGGCATTCCAGGCAAAAGAGATTTCAATCCTGGAACTAAAAAGGGGAAATTTTTTGACTAAAAAGATACAAGCGAATATATCAACGGAAACGAATCAGGAGCTTTAAAGCACAGGTAGGGCAAACCTTTCGGTTTGCATTTTTGCAAGGCTAAAGCCTTACCCTGCATGTCAGGAAAATATAAGATTATGGTGAATACAACTCTTTTTATACCCTACATGAAAGGGCTCTATGGAAAAAATATCAGGAAGCTGGATAGAAGATTATTTTAATGGTTACGAACTGCATAAGCATGCCTTCAAGGATGTTGTGTATCAGGTTCAATCCGGGATTCAAAAAATTATTATCGTAGATACGTATAATTATGGAAGATGTCTCATCCTGGAAAATGAACTTCAATCAGCAGAGGCGGATGAGTTTATCTATCATGAGGCGCTCGTGCATCCATCCCTTATTTTACATCCATGTCCGGAACGTGTGCTTATTTTAGGGGGGGGTGAAGGTGCAACTCTCAGAGAAACACTTCGTTACAGGGCGATAAAAAAAGCCGTGATGGTCGATATCGACAGGGAAATGATTGTATGCGCCAGGAAGCATCTTCCTTCATTCCATGCGGGCGCATTCGACGATAGCCGTACAGAGCTTATAATTGAAGACGGCAGAAAATATTTGGAACGGACACAGGAACGATTTGATGTCGTTATTATAGACGTGAATGATCCGTTGGAGGAAGGTCCTTCTTTTATGCTTTTTACCCTGGAATTTTATCAAATTATTGCTGAAAGACTTAATAAGGGTGGCATACTCCTTGTGCAGTCTGGAGCAGCCTCTCTTACCGAGAATGACGTGTTTACCAGTATCTGTAATACCCTTAATAAGGTATTTCCTCACGTATATCCCTATGTTACCTACATTCCTTCTTACGCATTGCAATGGGGGTTTACTATGGCAACGCATAATCCGGGCAACCTGGATATTACAGGTGATGAGATTGATACCAGGATTTCATCAAGGCTCACCACTACACTGCGTTTCTACGATAGTATTACCCATCACGCCCTCTTTAATCTGCCGAAGTATTTACGGGAAGACATCCGGAAACAAGACCGGATAATACGGGACAAAGAGCCACTGACAGACCACTATCCCGGCATTTCAATGGAGAGGTCTTAGCCTAACGAGTATTTGAGAAATAAAAAGATAAGAGAAAAGGACGAACGGTAGCGCCAAGAATTTTTAGACTCTCCTTATGTCCTTGTTTCTCAAATACTTAGTATTTTCAATTGTTAAAGATCATTTAAAATTAATCTTTCCCTATTGTTTCCTTTTCTACAGCCATTTGGATAAGTTTATTTAAGGTTATACCTAATGTCCTGGCTCTTTCCACTGCCTTCTTATGAAGCTCTGGAGATATGCGGACATTAAAACTACCCTTATACGATCTTAAAGGTTCTTTGCTTTGCTCCTTGCATAGTTTAATATAGTCGTCTACTTCTTCATGAAATGCTTTTATAAGTTCTTCTACGGTAGAGCCTTCAAACGTTACAAGGTCATCAATACCTTTTACCTTTCCATGAAAGACCTTATCCTCAGCGCTGAAATGGACGGACCCAATAAACCCCTTATATGTTAAAACATCTTTCATTTTTCATTCTATCACCCCTTTGTCTCGCAGTGTTTCCTCTATATAATCTAACTGGTATCGTTTAAGTTCAGGTCTTGGATGCGGCTTATGAAGTTTAATAATGTGTTTAGTTTCAGGATTCATAAAGGTCACTCTTGACCCAGCCGTCTTGCCTGTACTAATGTTTTCATATCCAAGCTTTATTGTAGTATTCAAAACAAAAGAATGCAACTAAATCATGGTTGCGTATTCTTTTCTAAAGATAGAATATCTAAGGTGGGAAATAGATTCTAGGATGCTCTTATAATACTTTTTCTATGGGTAAAGTTAAGAATATTTTTGTATGCATGGTAAAGCATATATATGCGATTTGGTGACGGCTTGGTAACGATTTTTTAGGGGGGGAAGTCATAATACGCTAATAAATAAAGGTTTAATGGCGGGAGCGTGTGGGAATCGAACCCACCTATCCCGCTAAAAGCGGGACAGACCGGATTTGAAGTCCGTCGCCGACACCAGCCGACATGCACTCCCGTGAAAAGAATTCATTTAACCTTTATTCTGAGTATCCGCTTTTCTAAATGCCGATGTTATGTCAGGAGGTGTCAGGACACCTCCTGAGAAGAGCGCTTTGAACGCCTCTTCTACGCTAAGGTTGGTATCGGTAACTAAGTCTTCCGTGGTATATATCAAAAATCCTGTTGTCGGATTTGGAGTCGTTGGAATAAACACGTTTATAAGTTTTTTCCCGTGGTTATATTCTGTAACACCGGTAACAAATCCGATTGATTTTGTACCTTCTTTCGGAAAATCTATAAGGACTACGCGTTTAAAGGCTTGTTTGCCAGGCAAGCTTATTGAGTGAATTATCTGTTTTACTGATGAATATATATTTCGAACGACAGGAGTTCTTGTTAACAGATTCTCAAAATAATTGATAATGGCTTTACCGACAAAATTAGCTGCAAAGATGCCGATAAAGTATAATGATATAAACGTAAGGATAAGCCCAAGAAATGTAATAATAAATTCATCGACAGAGCTTCTTGGCAAGGCAACACCGTAAAATTGTAATATTTTTTTTATGATCGGAGCAAGGGTGCCTCCTACAAAGCTGAAAAGAAATTTTACAACAAAGAAGGTAACATACACAGGCAGGATTAACAGTAATCCTGTTAACATCCTTTTCCTGACATCTTTCTTAAATTGAGCGAATATCCCTTGTGTTTTTTCTTCCATAATCTATTGATATGTTAAAGATAATTGGATTTCCATAGAAAAGCAATAATACCAGCTAAGATAAAGTTGAAATCTGCAATAGTCTCAAGGAGTAACCCTTCGAAAACAATACGTTTATAAAATAGATATTGATATCCGTAAGCGTAAGCAATACAGGGTAGTAAGTAATATCCCAGGCTGGTTGTCCATCCAAGAAGCGGGCTTGCGGATAACAAAATCGCTATTAATGCAGTAATGATGATGAGAATCGTCTTTGTTCGTTCCTTTCCGATTGCAATGGGAATCGTCTCTTTCCCCAGGATACGGTCACCCTGGATATCCCGTATATCAAGGACAACTGCTCTGATAAATGCGATGCTGAAGGTAAATGCGATAGCGATGGAAAGTGACGGCACAAAACTTTTTCTCGTCCCGAGAAACGGTATCAGGGCTGTGCTGACACCCCAGGCAATCCCGTAAAAAATCTCTTTTGAGCCAGGTATTTGTTCAAGACTTCTGTACCTGATAATACGGGATAGTTTCTTTGGTATTATTTCCAACCGGTAGAAAATGCCAAAGAGGCTGGCAAGGAAAATACAAAAAAAAATGGGTTTGCTGATGATGAATCCTAAAACAAAAGATGCCACTGCTCCGGCGATGCCAAGACCGATGAAAAGATTCTGCTTTTTTTCGTATAATTTCGCCCTTACCGGCTCATTCAGCGCCACGGCTTCTTTATTGGAGAAGTGATTGAGGACTTGCATGGAGAATATAAATAACGCTGCAATCAGACAAAAATGTAATCTGGGTTCAATTCCCAGTAAAGCAGCGCTTGCGTAACTGAGACTTGCAGCTCCAAGCCCTACAAAGATACAACTTCCAACAAAAAAACTGGCAATACTTTTTATGCCAAATAAGAATCTCTCATATCGGTTGACTTTATATGAATGCACCTTTTCAACGACTCTTTTGATCATCCAGTTAGGGGTTGAAGCGCCTGCCGTTACACCGACGGTATCATAATCTTTCAGCTTATCGAGGTCCAGCTCTGCATCAGTTTCCACATGAATTGTCGGAGTCCCCTGAGACTCGCATATTTTAACAAGCCGTGTGGTATTGGCGCTTCCTCTTCCGCCAACAACAATCATGGCATCCACAGATTTGGTAAGGTTGATAACCTCGTCTTGCCGTTTATACGTGGAACTGCAAATAGTCTCAAATGACTCACAATGAGAATAACGTTTCTTGAGCCTGTCTATCGCCTCTTTAAACATCCGTCTGTCCTGAGTTGTCTGGGCTACAATGCACACCTTGTCCATAGGCGGAAGATATTCAATTTCTTCTAATTCCTGTATAACGTATCCTTTCCCTTCTGCATACCCCAGTAAACCGATAACCTCTGCATGCCCCTTATCCCCTACGATTACCGTTGAATATCCCTGTGCAGCATATTTTTTAATGATTGATTGGACTCTCATTACATGAGGACACGTAGCATCACAGACCTTTGCGCCCGTCTGTTCGATCTCTTTTCTGCGGCCGGGTGTAATACCATGCGCCCTTATAATAACCGTACTCTTCGAGAGATCCGTCTGCCCATTAACAATTTGAATCCCTCTTTTTTCTAAATATTCGAGTACCTGCGGATTGTGGATGAGGGGTCCATCTGTGTAAACCTTACCATCACCGTTTTTTTCATTTGCAGCGTCTAAAAGGGTGTCCATCGCCCTCCGGACGCCCATACAAAACCCAGCAGTTTTAGCGACTTTTACTCTCAATTTTTTACCTCGGATAATTTGATTTTGGGAAAAGCATTAATTCTCTACCATAAACCGGGCCAACATATGTATGGAATAACCAGATTATTATGTATCGGGAGAAGGTATTTTTCACTCGTTAAAAATCCGGTTTTGGCTTGCACTGCTATCTATGAAAGGTGTGCCTCTCTATTAACTCCTCTTTGTAAAAGGAGAGGATAAATCCTCGTCATAATCGAGCGTAATTTTATCAGGTAAGGTTAGGGATGTCAATCTTTTAATATTACCAGAAGTATTATTCTCTGAGGGGGTTTTTCCTTGCTATACCATTGACTGTTCTTCTATAATAAAGTTGCAAAATACTTAAGATTTGCAGGAAAGAGAGAAGGGTTATTTAGAGAATATTCTATATGAAAAAGGGCGGCTATGTCGGCGAGAATCATTGATGGTGAATTTGTTGCTGAAAAGATTCGGGAACCGTTGATTGAAGAGATCAGCATGTTAAGGAAAAAAGGTATCTTTCCCCGGGTAAAAGCTGTTCAGGTGGGTGAAAATGCAGCATCACACCTGTATATCCAAAATCAGAAAAAACAGTGTGAAGCGATGGGCATTACCTACACCGTGGATGAACTGGCAGCCGATACGGGAGAAGATGCCCTCGTTGAACATATAAAAAAATTAAATAACGACCCTCATGTGACAGGAATTATCCTGCAAATACCAATGCCTGATGGCTTGGATGTAAAAAAGGTACTCAGGGTAATTGCCCCTCACAAAGACGTGGAGGGAGTAAATCCTGCCAATATAGGCGAACTTGTTTATGGCAATAAAAAAAGGATTGTACCGTGCACAGCTATGGCAGCCGTAGAACTTATTAAATCGATAGGCGTAGAGATCAGGGGAAAGGAAGCGACAATTGTCGGCCGTAGCGCCATGGTGGGAAAACCGGTTAGTCTACTCTTGTTGGATCTGTCCGCGACACCTACCATATGCCACTCAGGCACGAAAGATCTTTCTGTACAAACGAAAAAGGCTGATATTTTAGTTGCAGCCGTTGGAAAGGCAGAACTTATTAAAGGGGATATGATAAAACCAGGGGCAATTGTGATAGATGTTGGGATTAACCATGTAAAAGAGTTTGATGTACAGGGAAACTCTGTTATGAGTAAAAATGATAAACCGAAGATGAAGATTACCGGCGATGTTGAGTTCAAAACAGCGAAGGAAGTTGCCTCATATATAACACCTGTCCCAGGCGGAGTCGAACCAGTAACCATGGTTATATTATTAAGGAATACTGTGGAAGCATCGAAAATGAGTGTGAGTTATTAATGCATAGTACCTCTGGAATATTTATGCAGGCAAGCCCTTTCAGTTTAACTTTTGTGAACAAACGGTGAACCATTTATGGATGAAAACAGAGTCCTTGTAGCCATACCTGTCTTTAATGAAATTGATGTGTACGACATCATTCAAAAAATCAAGAACCTTTCTCTTGATATTGTAGTGATAGATGACGGTTCGTCTGATGAGTTCCGAGAAAACTTAATGCATATCGAAGATATACATATGATTATCCATGCAAGAAATCTCGGATATGGCAAGACGATCATAGATGCATTTACCTTTGCAATAAACAAGGGATATGATTATGTAGTAACGATTGACGGCGATGGACAACATGAACCAGAGCAGATACCACTATTTTTAAAGGAAATTCCCTTTTACGACTATGATATTTTATCCGGATCCCGATATTTTATCCCTGCAAAAATAGGAAAAGAGGTTCCCAAAGACCGATATCTCATTAACAAGGAGATTACAAAGATTTTAAATTGTATAACCCGTTTTCATATAACAGATGCATTCTGTGGTTTTAAAGCTTACAAAGTTAAAAAGTTGAAGGCATTGCATGTAACGGAGTATGGATACGGTATGCCATTACAGTTATGGATTCAGGCATGGAAGCTGGGCTTGCGGGTAAAAGAGATACCTGTTAAACTTATTTACAAAGATCCCAAAAGAAATTTTAAAGGTATTTTGGAAGACCCCAATACAAGGTTACGCTATTATAAAGATATTATAAAGAAAGAACTCGCCTGTCTTCAGCAACATAATGCAGCAACGCGGAGAGGAAGACAGAGGGTTCGCTTTTAATGCGCTTCTCGTTTTACATGATACGATGACATCTAAAAAACATATTCTTCCCACCGCCCTTTATATACATATCCCATTTTGCGCAAAAAAGTGTAACTACTGTGATTTTAATTCAATGGTATCGGAATCGCGCGTAGTTGACCGCTACCTTCACGCCCTTAGCAAGGAATTAGATACCTTAGCATCCCAATATACATTTACTACTATCTATATAGGGGGGGGGACACCAAGCCTCTTATCTGAAATCCAATTGGAAAGACTCCTTCGCAGCGTCATCCGTTATAATGCAACATCTCAAACACAGGAGTATACTGTTGAAGCTAACCCGGGTACACTGACGGCAAATAAGGTAAGATTGTTAAAGGAGTATACAGTGAACCGTATAAGTCTGGGTATACAGTCATTTCAGGATAGACAGTTACAATTCCTCGGCCGTATCCATTCAGGCGATGATGCCAGAAACGTCTTTACCTTGTTAAGAAGTGCAGGTTTTAAAAATATTAATATCGATTTAATATTTGGATGTCCGGAACAGACCCCTGATGACTGGAAGAAAGATTTAGAAATTGCAATTGCATTGAACCCCGAACATATATCGACGTATGCCCTTACCTATGAGGGGGAAACGCCACTTACCAGGGATTTAAAGAATGAGGTTATTCGTAAACTGGATGAATACACAGAGCTAGAGATGTACAAAACGGCCATAGAGTATTTAACCCTGAATGGTTATAACCACTATGAGATCTCAAACTTTGCAAAGAGCGGATATGAATGCTCTCACAATCATGTGTATTGGAGGAATACAAGCTATGTGGGTGTGGGGGCAGGGGCGCACTCTTTTATCGATGGCATGAGGATGTCGAACGAAAAAGATGTGTTTCGTTATATTCATGGAATGCATGAGAATAAAGAGGTAAAATCCTTTCGTGAATGTTTACCGCAAGATCATTTTGTATCTGAAACCGTTATTATGGCCTTACGATTACGGCAAGGCATAACAAATACAGATTTTTATGAGCGGTTTGGCTCTACGATACAGGATCAATTTGGAGATACTATAAGCATATTACGAAAGGCTGGATTGGTAAGTTATGATGATGAGAGATTAAAGCTTACAGAAAAAGGATTATTTGTCGCAGATACCGTAATGGCGGAATTTATATACATTTAGTTTATTCATTTTATTGAGGAGTTATTACATTGGTAAGCGCTACAGAAATTAAAAGGGGCACCGTGATTAAAATGGACGGTGAATTATACCTCGTAGTTGACTATCAGCACGTGACCCCTGGAAACTGGCGGGGTATGGTACAGGCCAAATTAAAGAGTCTAAAGCAGGGGAGTGTGGTTCAGAAGAGGTTTCGGTCTACCGATAAACTGGAAGATGTATTCCTGGAGCATCGCACGATGGAATATCTTTATAAAGATGGTGAAAATTATTGCTTTATGGATACAGAAAATTATGAGCAAATATTATTACCGAAAGAAGCAGTAGAAGATGCCATTCCTTATATGACCTTAAACAGCCAGGCAAAGATAGCTTTTTATGAGGGTAAAGCTATTTCCGTAGAATTGCCAACATCAGTTGTTTTAAAAATTACCGAAACAGATCCTGGTAAAAAAGGGGACACGGTAGTGAATGTCTATAAGCCTGCAAAGTTAGAGACGGGACTTGTCGTAAAGGTCCCGTTATTTATCAACAGTGGTGAGAGAATTAAAGTAGATACAAGGACGGGTGAATTTCTCGGACGGGAATAGGAATAGTATCTTTACTCTGTTGTTTAAACCGCTTAAATCGTTTCAACCGTTTAAGCGGTTTATTTTGTATCGTAGTTTTCTCAAATTTACTTCTGCAGTCTTGTCTTATTCTTAATCTTTTTATAGGCTTATGTGCTTTGGAAAAGGATCAGAGATGCCGATCGATGAATCAATTAAAACCTATGGTGCGAAAATAGACCAATTATTACAGGAGTTAATACCCCCTCATAAAAAAAATTATTTAAGCGAGCCTATATGGCATCACCTGTACACAGGAGGGAAAAGGGTGAGACCTGCCATATGCTTAATTACCTGTGAGGCATTGGGGGGAAATACAAAAGATGCAATACCCTTTGCTCTTGCCGTCGAGGCTATGCATAATATGTTTCTTATGCACGATGATATTGAAGACGGGGATACGATACGGCGCGATCAGCCTACCGTGTGGATGAAATACGGTATAGCTCATGCGATAAACGCAGGAGATTATCTTCTCGCCTGCGCGTATAAAAGCATCCTGGCGAGTTCCGTATCGTTGGAAAAAAAGATAAAATTATTACAGGTGCTCACGTTGACTTATGGGAAAACGGTCGAGGGCCAGGCAATAGATATTGGCGCAAGGGCATCGGAGGATTTTTCGGTCGATAACTACATGCAAATGGTCGAGCTTAAGACGGGGTATTATCTTGCTTGTGGTATGGTCGGCGGGGCTATAGTATCGGGTGCTTCAGAAGAGGTTGTTGAAAAGATATGGATGTTGGGGAAGACAATGGGACCAGCGTTTCAAATCCGTGATGATCTCATTGATATGACTCATGGAAAGGGACGGGGAGGGGTGATCGGCTCCGATGTGAAAGAAGGCAAGGCAAGCTTTTTATATTCCTATACATTGCAAGTTGCTTGTACGGATGATAAAAAATGCTTGCGCGATATTATGTTAAAACCCAGAGATGAAACAACCGATAACGATATAAAATGGGTGCTGGATATATACAAAAAATATCATGCTATACAATATGCTCAGGATTATGCGGAAGATCTCGTAAAACAGGCTTATAAGACTATTGATGAGATTCCTGTTGAAAACAA
The DNA here is from genome assembly GCF_030263775.1 of Candidatus Jettenia sp. AMX1. Taxonomy (NCBI): domain Bacteria; kingdom Pseudomonadati; phylum Planctomycetota; class Candidatus Brocadiia; order Candidatus Brocadiales; family Candidatus Brocadiaceae; genus Candidatus Jettenia; species Candidatus Jettenia sp. AMX1. The sequence continues at coordinate 37,173 of NZ_SZPP01000041.1, read as the reverse complement.
AACAGTATTTAAAGAAATTGCATCTTTCATGGCGCAGCGAATGTCCTAGTAATGTGTTTTCAAGGCCATTTTACTTATGGCTCAACAAGTAATTATTGTTTGGAGAATAAAATACGATGGGGATGATTGAAAGAAATTTACCTATAATAACAATTGCCGGTATAGTGTTCTGTATATCCATAACCGGATGTAGTAAAAAAGAGGCATCTGAAGGTATTAATGCAAATGAAGATGTCGTATCAGAAGGATCTTCAGATACTCAGGAAGTAAAAAAAGAGGTTAAGCTTCCGGAAAAAATGACGGCGGCAGAGTATTATAATTACGGATTAGAGCATATCAAAAAAGGCAGCTTTGACGCAGCGATTGCTGCATGGGAGAAAGCAATCGAGCTTGATCCGGCCATGGTTAATGCCTATGAAAAACTTGGAAAGGCATACTACACCTTAGGAAAATTTGATAAAGCCGGAGAGGTGTATAGAAAAGAACTGAAGTTAAAACCCGAAGATCCGATGATATACTTTAGCTTAGGTGTTGTTTATCGCATGAACGAGCAGTTTGAGGATGCAGTAAATATGCAGATGCGGGCTTTGGAATTACATCCTAAACTTGCCTCAGCCTATAATGAGCTTGGTTTAACATACTGTAAGCAAAAAAGACTGGATGAGGCTATTGCTGCTCATAAAAAAGCCCTTGAGCTGGATCCGAAACTGGGAACGGCGCATAACTATTTAGGTGTTGTTTACCTGTTAAAAGGGATGAGTGACGAGGCTGAAGAGGCATTCAACGAATTCAAAAAATACGAGGCAAGTAAAAGTATGTCTCCATCACACGGAGCTCATTCTTCACATTAAAAAGTTAAAAGGGCATTCAGATAAAAACATCATCTGTTTAAGGAATGTCAATATTCTTTTGTGCAGGGGCGAACCTTGTGTTCGCCCTTGCCCTCCCAATTCAAAACATTTCTGTTTGTCTCCCGTTTGGCGAACACAAGGTTCTTCCCTACCCCCGCAAGGATTGCTATTAAAAGTCTCCAAAGGCCTGGTTTAATGTATATGTATAGGAATTTCAATTGTAGGGTAAACCCTTCAGGGTTGCTCTTACCCAGGGTACATTCCAGCAGAGAAGCAAGGCTGAAGCCTTGCCCCCTACATTGCTCTGTTTTTTCAAATGTATACAATTGCCTACAGAGAGTATCTTTAAACAATCATATAAAGATGAATGTATATGCTTGTGTTGCAATCGTTTAAAACAAATGTTCGATACCTGCGTATGTATATACATACAGAAAAATAAGAGTAGTTCCTTCAAGGATAAAATTGGCCTTGATAAAATTTCTCTAGTATTTAGTTTAAATATCTATTCTTAAAAGAGTTACATAATAATTATATTTTTACAATAAATTCCCATAATAAAATTTCTATGGCAGATATATTGCGATATATCGCATTGCCTGTTAAACAGTAATATTCATTTTGTCTATAAGGTTTCCCCGTTGCAAATGCCCCTAATCTAATCTTGGTCCATGATATTTCTTGTAATAATCTGATCACCAGGAATAGTTACAGCGTTAGGTTATTCTTACGTAAATTTGTCCTTTATCCGGTTTGTTTACAATGAATATGTATCCTTAAACAGAATGAGTAAACAGTAATTTCGTTAATACTTTTACATGGGAAAATAGCTATGGAAATACATGAGATTAAAAAAATAGTTGATAATGTTGATGGTTGGTTAACAGATAAAGAGGGAGAATTGCTTTATACTTTAGCTAAAAATTGTACGAGTGAAAATGTGATTGTAGAAATTGGTTCATGGAAAGGAAAATCAACAATATGGTTAGGCATGGGCTCAAAACGGGGAAATAAATTGAAGATCTATGCAATCGATCCTCACAAAGGACATAAACACAGATCCGATAAGATTGAAACTTTTGAGGAGTTTCAAAGGAATATTAAGAATGCAAAAATTGATGATATAATAACTCCTATTGTGAAAACTTCAGAAGAAGCAGCTAAAAATTTTGATGAGCCTATTAAACTCATTTTCATAGACGGAAACCATGAATATGATCATGTAAAATTAGATGTTGAGCTATGGTTTCCAAAAGTAACAGAAGGCGGTATTTTAGCCTTTCATGATACGGCAAGCGGAAATAGATGGACGGGACCTAAAAGGGTTGTTAAAGAACTTGTCTATAAGTCAAAAAAGCTCAGGAATGTCAGATTTGTGAATTCTATTACCATCGTTGAAAAGGTGAAACGAACCTCTTTGAAAGACAGAATTATGAATAGATACACCTTTCTGTTAAAAGATCTTTATGAATATACAAATAAGCTGAATTTACCTAAGCCACTTCGGGTAATAGGAAAGATGCTTATAAGACAATAAGCAGATTCGTAATAATTATTTAGCGGCAATTATCTGGGTTCGTTCAGCTTACCAACGGCAGACCTATCAAAAATTACAAAACCAATCCTTTACAACAAATCAAAATAAATAAAAAAAATTTAATTTTTTTATTGCCATTTCAAATTAGCTATGTTATAAATATGAAACTTTAATTTGCTTTTTGAAAAGAAAAGTTTACCTCACTTTGCTATTTCCGGGAATAATGAGGTAATTTGTTTACAACTTGCTGTGTATTGGATTTTGAGTGTTAAAAGAAACGACTCAACTTCTTCACATATAAATATGATGATATTTATAAATCTCCTGGCAGGGGATGATAGAGGTGCAACGTATTTGTATAAAGGGTGAAGAAAACTTTAACACTTAAAACTGCGACATCGTTTGTGAAACCAGGAGGAATATGAGAACGGCAGCGATCTCTACATCACCGAAAGGGTAATGGTATATACTCCCGCCTTATATATCAATCATACAATAATCCCTCATCCTACCTTTAAGCACCCAAGGTGACGTATAGCCTGTAAGAGCAGAAATTCAATATCTTCAGATTTTAGATCTTGTATGTGCATTCGCAGAGACATAATGGAAATTTACCCTGTTTTTCGCCTCTTCGTATGCTCATCAATAATTACAAGGAATCACCATCTAAACCTTCCTGAAGATCTAAACATAGCAAGGAGAAAACTGGGCTTCAAAGTTGTTATTTACCATTTCAGTAATGCTCTTGAATTCCCAAAATCCCCTATATAGTCCAGAATCTCGTCCAGGAACGATCTGTGTGTTAATGTGCAGATCAGCGTTTATTCAAGTTTTTGACCATAGTTCTTTTGTTTCAAAAAAGTAGTTATACCTAAAATAACTGCCCTCAAAAATTCATTATCATAAAGCGTATATGTAGTGAAGATACAGGGCAAATGGAAGGGGAGGATAACCTACTAAGAACAAAATAGAGTTATGAATTTTTGGCCAAAAATTCTTTCGAATGAAAAAATACTCATAGAAAAACCATAGATGTAACCTCTATGTAACGTGGTTTGTCTGATCATTGTTTATTAAACAATAAACAGAGACAGAGACTCATTATTTTTATTGGAATTCGCATTTTTGCCAATACCATAACGATTCTCTGGTCTTTTGCAACTAGTTTACTTTAGTCTTTTAGTTTAATGCAGGGGTGAGACTTTAGCCTTGCCTCGCCGTCTGAATACGTGATCATAGGTAGCACCCCGGAAGGGTTGCCCTACGGAATTGAAATTCCTTGATACACGTTAAACTGTAACAAATATTATGCCATAAATACCGAAAGGTGCTAAATAATTTGCTCTTGTAGTAAAATCAAGGCATTTGGGGCGTATAAAAAGTATATGAGTTTTACCTGAGAACGAATAGACGTGTGACATGGCACAGAGATGTGTCGCTGTAAAATGTGACATGTCGCTTTTCCATGAAAATTTTTACAGAAAGGAGGCACCTTTACCAGTTGCAGGTTTATTTTGTAAAGTTTTGGTGCAACGATTTAAAAACTTTTGTTAGGAGACGGTTTGAATGAAATTTACTATTAGTCTTTTAGGATTTGCATTTTTGCTTTTTAGCCAAATATTTTCCTTAAGCGAAAATGCCTATGCAAATGCAGATATAAAAGGTTACAAGAATTTTTATGGCATTGCCTGGTGTGGTAAACCGGAAGAGGATATCAAATATGCAAAGCAAATGGGTTATGATTATATTGCCATACATCCATCTTCTGCTCTTAAAGACTATCAAAATAACCCTGATTGTTCAGGGCTCAAATTTTATCTCATTGACCCTTGCTGGTATCCGCAAGTCTTATCCGGATACAGTAGATACATAGATACCACGAAACCTATTTCCGAAAAGGCAAGGGATTTTTATAATCAACGCATGGTTTGGAAGAGTAATGATCCATTCCCTTCCAATTTAGCGACAGGGTATCACCCTTCCGGGGCCTCAACAAAGTTTTCCGTACTATGGGATTTTCAACAACAAGCTGTTATTGATGAGGTTGTCGAAGAAATTATCCGGACAGCGAAGATGTATGAGGACCCTAATTTACCGTTTACCTTTGGCGGGTATATTATTGATGAGCCAAAACTTGCTGGCGGATTTTACCGGCTCAATGAAAAGGGCGATAACGAGCCAGTTCCTTTATCCTATTGGACAGGTATGGATTCCGGTTTAGTGCATGGTGCCATCACTCATGATTATGCAACATATACCGAAGGAGTTGCCGCATTTTATAAGAAACTAAGAACGCGAATGGCGGAGGAATTTAAGAATTCCAAATGGATTGTTCGGCCAACCTGGCTCTATAATGAGGTGGATAACAATGAATGGATATACCAGATAAAGGACCGTGCAGATAAAGACGCATTAATCCCGGATATGTTAACCCAGGGAAGTCAGCAAAATGCGAATTTTGTGGACGATGGTAATAACTTTAATTCGGGGATACCTATTACGCACGATAAGGTTGGTAATTCCCAAATTGGTGATTTTAGCGAAGATAAAAATCGTCTTTTTGCTGCTAAAGCAGCTATCAATGGTGCATGGTATAACTGGTTTGGACAGTTTAGCAGTACGAAAGATACATCGGATCTTCAGAGTATCACCGAAGTGTCTCCAAAATTAAAACTTATCCGGTGTTTACCAAATTGGGACAATCTTAATAATGTTCCTCTTACCGACCGTTCATGGAATGGCGCTATGTACCAAAGCACGAAAAGCTACGCAAGTAGTGATGTTATATACTCCCGCCATCCAAAGACAGGAAACCTTTTTGCGGTATTTTTAACCACGAACGGGGCGATAAAGCTTGGTACCGATGAAAAGGTAACCTCTGTGTACCGCACCGATGATTTCTTTATTGAATCAGAAGATGGTACTGCAGACGTTAGTATTACCGGGAGTGAGATACGATTAAAGAACCGGAATACTGTCAACAAAGGCTACATTTTTACCGTAATATCAAATACTGATGAACCTGTGGCTGCGATTGGGCAGGGAACTGATGTTGTGGCAAATGGAACACCAACTACCCATGAGTTATCCAGCGCTGCAGAGTATAATACTACCGTTCGTGAATCATTGGATAACGGTGAATCAGTAGGAGAAAATACGGAAGACCCTTACTATGCCAATCTTTCTGCTGAGCAGCTAAAGCTTTCCCCTACGGAGTGGCAACAAGTGCCGATAAGAACTGCCGCACAGAAGGCAGCAGGGCTTATGGGTGGTGAGGGAACGCAGTTGATTTATACCATTGCTTATGCGCAATCTAATCCTAATATGGTATACCTGACGTCTGATACCTCACAAATATGGAAAAGTGAAGATGGTGGTACTACCTGGAAGATGAAGAAAAAGGGATTCCCGGCAAAAGGAGGTATTTCCCTGGTGGTAAGTCCCACAAACGATAAGGTCGTATTTGTGGCAGGCTCTGTTCACACGGTTAACCGCTCAACGAAATCGCCGTGCAGTGGTATTTACAGGACTATAGACGGAGGCGAGACCTGGAAACAAGTGAAACAAACACATTATCATAAACCATCAGCGGATGAGAAAGGCGGATCTCATTTTGCCTTTGGCGCCTCAAGTAGTATCGTTTATGCAGGTACCCACGACCAGGGTTTATTAAAATCAAAAGACGGAGGAAGTACATGGAGCTCCATGAATGTATTTAAATCTCAGGAGATCCTTGATGTCAAGGCGCATCCGACGAATCCTTCCACCTTGTATGTTTCGGCTAAATCAAGCTCTTCCAAGGGTCTCTACAGGGTGACGGATAATGGCAGTGTTACCGTGCAGAAAATCGGTTCCGGCCTGCCCACGTATCCACATACGGTTGTAATTAACCCGAAACAACCTCTTGTCATATACGCAGCGCTCAGGCAGTATGGAGTCTATATGTCGGTTGATGGCGGGAATAATTTTAGTCCCAGAAACAGCGGGATATCGGTGCTTGGCAATGGAAAGAAGGCGAGCTATCTGTCTATAAGTCAGGCAGATCCGAATTGCCTTTATGTGAGTTTTTATGCATCACAAAGTGTTTATTATACCCATAATGGAGGTTCTAAGTGGTATTCACCAAATAGTATGGATGAAAAAAATGCTTACGGATATGTCAGTGGTTCCATGGTGGATCCTGCTAGTCCCAGTTACATAGGTTTTCTTGCTGCGCCAACAGCTTTTCATCCGAACAATAAGAATGTAGCCCTTATTGCGGGAAATTCTTATCACATTAAGAGAACAACTGATGGTGGAGTTAACTGGAGATTTGTCTCATCAGGTTATACAGGAGCTGCGGTGGCTAAAGGTTCCAATTCTATGAGTTGGGATCCCCATAACCCTAACAGGTTTGCATTCTTTTTGACAGATTACGGCCCTTATCTTACCGAAGATGGTGGCTCGACATTCAGGACCTTAGACGTCCCGAAATATGGTGATAAATCAACCCCTGTAGGTGCGCTTGATCCTGCCAGGGATTCCAAGGTTATTGTAACTGCGGCAGGGGAATGGTATAGCCAGGTTATTGTCATTAGCCGTGATAATGGGAAAACATGGACGCAAATAAAGAAAGATTCCAATGGGAACAGCACCGAAAGTAGTTACCGTTTCATTGCTTTTCATCCGCAAAATACCAAGATAATCTATGCGGGTCAGTTCAAAAGCACTGATAAGGGCTACACATGGAAAAAACTTTCAAAAAAAATAGTCGCTATGTACCAGAAGGACGGTAATATTGTCTATTCAGCTTCGAACAACAACGGAACAAACGTTGTCTACAGGTCAACTGACGGCGGAAATACCTGGAGTGCTCCTTATGGAACATTTAAAGGTTCTAACGGCGCAGGGATTTACGAGCTTGCAGTTGATCCAACCAATCCGAACCGATTGTATGCGGCGGTTGATGCTAGTGGCCTGTTTGTCTGGAATGGTTCTAAATGGATAGAAAAAACATCGGCTGACGGTCTGAAGAATGATTGGTTTGGCAGAAAGCCGACGCAAACCGTAGCCGTTGATCCGAAGAGTCCGAATGTAGTTTATATAGGAAGAGCTGCACCCTCCTATGGACAGTCAAATGGTGTTTTCAGATCGACTGATTATGGAGCAACATGGCAAAGCGTTAGTCATAATATAGGTCCCGATATTAACATTAGCTCTCTGAGTGTTAACCCCAATAATGGTTATGTGTACGCCGGTTCTTACCATGGGACATTTAAACTGGCGCCGCCTTACTCGAGCGCTAAAGATGTTACTCCACCAGTTGCATCCATTACTGTGCCGACTTCAACGGATACGCATACTACTGATCAAAACACGATAAGTCTCAGTGGTACTGCATCTGACAATATATCCGTTACGAGTATAACCTGGGTTAACAACAGAGGCGGTAGTGGAACGGCTGAGGGTACAACAAACTGGTCGATACCTAAAATAGCCTTATTCAATGGTGAGAATATTATTACCATAACGGCTAAAGATCAGGCAGATAACAAAGGGGTAGATGCAGTTAAAGTAAACTTTGTAGCGCCAAATACAACGTTTGCGCACAAGGCCTTGAGTAGTCCAACCATAGACGGGAATCTTAAAGAATCTCTATGGAATATTACCACAAATGTAAACAAGGTCTTAACAGGTACCCCGGATAATGAGGTAAATTTTGGAGTATCGTGGGATAATAAAAATCTTTATGTAGGGGTGAAGGTTCTGGATACTACCTTACGTAATGATTCAGGAGATCCATGGCAAGATGATTCGATAGAGATCTATATTGATGCAAACCATAATCAGAAGACAACGTACGATACCTACGACAGGCAATATATTAAAGGCTATAACGATTCAGCCCTATTCTCCAGGCAGAACAAAACAGGAGTTTTGCATGCCTGGACGCCTGTATCAGGTGGATACAGCGTGGAAATGGCCATTCCGTGGAGTAATCTTGGTATTACTCCATCGGATGGGATGAGAATAGGCTTTGATATACAAAACAACGATGACGATAACGGTAACACAAGAGAGCATGTGCTCATGTGGAATGGGAAAAATGACAATTACCGCGATACATCGGCATTCGGTGATTTGATATTGTCTTCTGAGGTATCAGAACCTATTATCTAGAAGTATTTTTTATTCCCTGTGGGCTTACCGCCCGCAGGGAATTACATAAGCTCCGCTCCTGACTTCCTGTAAAATTAAAGGCAACAAAATTTGTTTCCCATTTTACAGGAAGTCTAATAATTTGGAAGAGATTTCCTGCCGGCGAAGCTATATCCAATTCCCTATTCTGCAATGATGCTCTTCATCAACATATCTTCATTTTTCATGTTCTATTCAATCTTAGGTAATTATTCAAAATGAGGCACAATATTGTCTGTAGATTCGAAGAAAGACACATATTTCTCTGTTGACATCGTTTGTATACCCTATTGAAAAACCAGCCTTTGTTTACCTGTTTATGCAGGAATATGCATACAACAGACATGTGTTTTTCTGCATCCAACCGGAGTTTTTAGATAATAAACCCTTATATTGTATGTTTTTCGATACAAGAATGTGACATGTCACGCTTTTGTATTGACACAGTTTTGTGACATGCCACACTTTTGTGCCGGTATATCTTTTTTTATTTACCCCATATCTTCCTCTTTTTGTTTCATAATTTGTTCCGATTTTTTCTCATGAGAATGTCATATTTTAACCTCTTCGCTGCAATTAAATTCTTTTTTCTCCTTCGATGGTATATTTTTTGATACCTGATACGTATAGAGCAGGGAAGAAACTTATATGCATCAAGATAATTTACCATAAGAGGTTCTGGAGTATTTGTCATTGCGAGGGGTTTTTTTCCCGAAGCAATCTTTTCTCAACTATGCAAGAGATTGCTTCGGACAATAGACAATACCCTCGCAATGACAAGGTAAACCCTACACGGACAAACCATGTCCCTGTAGGGATCGTTTGTCCGTGCCACCCTGAAAACCGCTTACATACAATGAAAATTCCTCTGCAATCAAGCTATGGATAGAAGTGAAAACATCAGGACTTTTCCTCGAGGAAGAAGCCCAGATTTAACGAGAGTAATTTGATATTTAACGATATGAAGGGAATCAGATAAATTTCAATGATAACAAATACAGAAAACAGATGCCGTTTTTGTAAATCTCATTTGAATCATACCTTTGTGGATTTAGGGATGTCGCCCCTGGCAAATTCTTATTTAAAAACTGAACAACTTCAACACATGGAACCCTTTTATCCACTGCATGTATACGTATGCAAAGCGTGTCTTTTAGTTCAGTTACCATTGTTTGAATCTCCCGATAATATCTTCAGTGATTATGCCTATTTCTCATCATACTCTGATTCCTGGCTGAAACATGCACGGGATTATACGAAACTCATGGTTGAACGTTTTGGATTTGATCTCCGGAGTATTGTAGTTGAGATTGCGAGCAATGATGGTTATCTTCTTCAATATTTTAAAGAAAGAGGGATACCGGTATTGGGTATTGAGCCTGCAAAAAATGTGGCAAAAGCAGCAGAGAAAGCAGGGATTCCAACCATCGTTACATTTTTTGGAACTCAGACAGCCCTGAAGTTGCTCAATGAGGGTAAACAGGCCGATCTTTTGATAGGAAACAACGTTCTGGCCCATGTGCCAGACGTAAATGATTTTGTGAAAGGAATGAAGATATTTTTAAAACCAAAAGGTGTTATTACCATGGTTCGACACTATCTATCATGAACATTTTTCATATTTTTCCTTTATCACGGTAGAGAAAATTTTTGCGCATCATGGTTTAACTATTTTTGATGTGGATGAGCTGCCTACCCATGGTGGCTCTTTAAGGATTTACGCCAGGCATGCAGAAGATGCTTCTCAACCGGTAAGCCAAAGGGTAACGGATTTAAGAACCAGGGAAGAGGCTGCTGGCTTTGGGGGGCTGGAACATCATCTTTCATTTACCGAAAAGGTAAAGAAGACAAAAAGAAATATCTTAACCTTCCTGATTGAAACAAAGCAAAAAGGTAAATCTATCGTTGGATATGGCGCTCCGGCGAAAGGGAATACCCTTCTTAATTACTGCAGTATTCGCTCAGATTTTATTGATTACACGGTAGATCGCAGCCCCCATAAACAAGGCCATTACTTGCCGGGAACTCATATACCTATTCATAGTCCCGACACAATCAGAGAGACAAAGCCTGATTACCTCTTAATCCTCCCGTGGAATATCAGAGAAGAGGTCATGGAGCAAATGTCTTATATACGGGAATGGGGTGGTCAGTTCATTGTATTCATTCCTGAGGTTAAGATATATCCATGATATTTACCGAGACCAAACTCAAGGACGCCTATTGTATAGGACTTGAGAAATTAGAAGATGACCGGGGGTTTTTTGCCCGAACATGGTGTCGTCGTGAGTTCAGGGAAAAAGGGATTTCCTTCAACCTGGTACAAGGGAATGTTTCTTTCAACAAAAAAAGAGGCACCCTTCGGGGTATGCATTATCAGGCCGCTCCTTATGAGGAGGCGAAACTGGTTTGGTGTATCAGGGGAGCAATGTACGATGTCATTATCGATCTGCGGCCATATTCAGAAACCTTTAAACAATGGATATCCGTAGATTTAACTGCCGAAAATAAGAAATTGCTCTATATTCCGGAGGGCTTTGCTCATGGGTTCTTAACCCTTACGGACAATACGGAAGTTTTTTATTTAATGTCGGAGTTCTATGTGCCTGGATCAGCACGGGGTGTCCGGTGGAATGATCCTTCGTTTCAAATACATTGGCCGGCAGAGGTAACAGTGATCTCAGAAAAAGACAGGCAATATCCGGATTTTTAACATTTTTCATACTTCAGGTATATGGTACTTCAGACTTTGCATAAGGGAAACGACACAGAGTAAACCAATGAATACTCTAACGAAAACCGGCCTTGATATGTTCAATCTCATATCTGAACTTTACCCGATATGCCGCAGCATAACCGGCAACGGAGTTCGCGATACTCTTACGATACTCCAAAAACATATTCCCCTCATAACCCATGAAGTCCCAACGGGAACGAAGGTATTTGATTGGACTGTGCCAAAGGAATGGAATATACAGGACGCATATGTCAAAAATTCAAAAGGTGAAAAAATAATCGATTTCAGGAAAAATACACTCCATGTTCTCAACTATAGTGTGCCAGTAAGGAAAAGTGTTTCCCTGGATGAATTAAAAGCGCATCTTTTTACGGTACCTGAATACCCTGAGTGGATACCTTACAGAACATCATATTACCAGGAAAATTGGGGATTTTGTATCAGTTATCATCAATTGATAAATCTGGGAGAGGACGAATATGAGGTAGTTATTGATTCATCGCTCGAAGATGGTTATTTAACATACGGCGAATATTACATCAAAGGGAAAAGGGCAGAAGAGATATTAATTTCATGTCATACGTGTCATCCTTCCCTGTGTAATGATAATCTTTCGGGAATCGTTCTCGCAGTCTTTCTTGCAAAACATCTTACCAGTATGTCTCTTGATTACTCGTACCGGTTTCTCTTCGTTCCGGGAACGATTGGCTCGATAACCTGGCTTTGTCTGAATGAACCGTATGTTTCAAGGATCAAACATGGCCTCGTTGCTGCATGCTTAGGCGATTCCGGAAGGTTTACCTATAAGAGAAGCCGCCGGGGAAACGCAGAAATAGACAGGGTGGTTATGAACGTCTTAAAAAATTCAGGAAATGCTTATGAAACAATCGATTTCATTCCTTACGGGTATGATGAGCGACAGTACTGTTCTCCCGAATTTAATCTTCCTGTTGGATGCCTCATGAGAACGCCGTACGGCCATTATCCTCAATACCACACATCGGCAGACAATTTGGAATTTGTTCAACCTAAATCTCTCACTGATTCGCTTTCTCTCTATCTGTCCATTTTCAATGTTCTTGAGAATAATAAGACGTATTCAAACAGGAATCCAAAATGTGAACCGCAGCTTGGAAGGAGAGGGTTATACCAAATGACAGGCGGTCAGAAAGATAAAAAATTAAAGGAGCTTGCCATGTTGTGGGTTTTGAATTTATCTGACGGAAGTAATACCTTATTAGATATATCCGATAGATCAGGGCTTGAATTCACCTTAATTCATGAAGCAGCAGATATGTTGCTGAAACACGATTTATTACAAGAATGTCCGCATTAAGTGATCAAATTGCAGTGGTAACAGGGGCAAGTAGTGGTATCGGCAAGGCCGTTGCTTTGAGTCTTGCAGCACAAGGCGCTACCGTTTGCCTTGTAGGAAGAAATATATCTTCCCTTGAGGCTATGATGAAAGACACCCGGGGAACGCCATCCTGCATCAGGGGTTATCAGACTGATTTAACCGTAGACGATGATATTCAGAAGTTAAAGACATCTCTGCAACAGGATTTTGGACATATTGACATGCTCATTCACAGCGCCGGTATTTTTTCAATGGGTATGCTTGAGTCTGCTCCGGTTAAAGACCTTGATAAACAATATCAGACCAATGTTCGTGCTCCTTACCTGCTTACTCAAGTACTCTTACCTATGATTATTTCCCGATGCGGACAGATCGTATTTGTAAATTCCAGCTCCGGATTGAATATAAAGCAAAATTTGAGTCAGTACGCAGCAACAAAACATGCACTCAAGGCTATTGCAGATACGTTAAGAACCGAAGTGAATGCGTATGGTATTCGTGTTTTAAGCATTTATCCAGGGCGAACCGCCACTCCTATGCAGGAGGTTGTTCATAAGATGGAAGGAAAAACATACTATCCGGAACGGTTTATGCAAACGAAAGATATTGCATCGGTAATTATCCATGCACTCACCTTACCCCGAAGCGCTGAAGTTACTGATATTAATATAAGACCTTTTATTAAGTTTGATTAGAGGGAACTACTACCTATGAACACACAGAATAAACCTACTCGTCGTGAATTTATGAAGTGGACAGCACTCATTGGCGGAGCAATAAGCACGGTGGCGATTTTTGGTTTTACCGGAAAAACTCTCCTGGATAAACAGAAACGCGCAAAAAGGTTGATGAAAAGCACAAAAGAACGCCCACATGACAAGAATCAATGGTTTACTCAAAAAGAGAATGCTTTGATTGGCGCACTTGCAGCCCTTATTATACCCTCTGATGAGACAGGGCCAGGGGCGTTAGATGCCCATGTCGCTACTACCCTTGATGGTATAGTGTTACAATCGCGCGCAAAACAGCTTCTCTATAAAAAAGGTTTGGATGCATTTGATGAGATAGCTCAACGTGAATATGGCCCTCTGTTTTCTGAATTAGCTCATGATCAACAGATCGATATACTGCGCCTGGTAGATATACCATCGGGAAAGTCTTATGCCCCTGATCGTTCCTTATTTGACAAGATACGTCGTAAGGTTACCTGGAAGACTAAATATCTTTACTATAAACACTGTAAAATGGGAGGGCTTGGAGCAGCCGTAGACCTGTTTCCGGTACTTACAAAAGATGTAATGCAAGCCTTCTATACAAGCCCTGCCGCATGGAACTGGCTTGGCTATGATGGCCCGCCCCAGCCTCAGGGGTATCTTGGACGATTATCTCCCTGTAGTACGAGTATACTATTTAATACCGCACATAATGTAAAGTAGGTTGGGTTTTTAAAAGGCAAAATCCAAGACTTTTTACCCACCCTTCAATTCCCTCCCGGGAAGGGACATTTATACTCCCTTCCTGGGAGGGGTTAGGGGTATGTACATCAAGCTGATTTACCATAAGAGGCTCTAGAGTATTTGTCATTGCGAGGGGTTTTTCCCGAAGCAATCTTTTCTCAACTATTCAAGAGATTGCTTCGGACACTACCCTAGCAATGACACGTTAAACACAACACGGACAAACTCCGTTTGTCCGTGTTACCGTATGTATTGTAGGGGCGAAGCATTTGCCGTTATTGGCCTAAAATACTATGTATACGCTGAACGGCAAATGCTTCGCCCCTACGGCCTGACCGCAAAACAAAAGTCGCCGAAGGCCTAATGTAATTGTAGAGGAATTTTCATTTTATGTAAGCGGCTTCCAGGGTGGCACGGACAAACCATGTCCCTGCATGTCTTAAGCAGGGATCGTTTGTCCATGCTTGCTTCAAATGCCAACGTGGATAGGGAATATAACACACTGACAAACAGAGTTTGTCAGTGCCACCCTTGACTAAACGATAGCTTGATGCATATAGGGGTTAGGGGCAGGTTCATTCCCCTAGAGAGACGCAACATCTTGCGTCTCTCTGTAGCTCATGAAAAAACGGCGCCGATTTTGTAGGGCAAGGCTTCAGCCTTGCCTCTCCGCCTGAATATGCGCACGGTGGATGGCAACCCTGAAGGGTTGCCCTACGGAATTGAATATACATTACATAAATAGTTCACGAAAAAAGGAGCAATACTGTGTCTATGCCTAATTTACAACCAAAGAAACAAACCACAGATATAGTAGTTATAGGCTGCGGTAGCGGTGGAGGGGTTATCGCTAAGGAATTGTCTGAGGCAGGCCTGTCGGTTGTTGTTTTGGAGTCCGGCAAACGATTTAATCCTCTTCTTCACTATAAGACATATGAGCAGAATTTTGAGGTTACAGCCTCTGAGATATTTCAGCCAGATAACCCGCAGAGAGACCTCTATACCTGTGAAGGTAAATGGTTTGGTTATAATCGTGTCAAAGGAGTTGGTGGCTCAACATTACGATACATAGGAGTTGTGCCGCGTTTTCACGAATCAGACTTTCGTGTCCGTAGTGAAGACGGGGTATCGGATGACTGGCCAATCAGTTACGCTGAACTTGAACCCTACTACACGAAAGTCGAATATGAATTGGGTGTTTCCGGACTTGACGATACACTGGCTAACCCATTTGATCCTCCGCGGAGTAAACCTTACCCCACACCTCCCCATGAATTTAATTGTGCGAGTAAGGCGGTGAAGAGGGGGGCTGATAAACTTGGGCTGCATCTTACACCCGCGCCCCTTGCTTCTCCCACAAGACCATGGAATGGAAGACCCTCATGTATAGAATGCGGCGGTTGTATGTTCGGATGCTTCGTTACTGCCAAATCCAGTATTGATGTAACGTATGTTCGTAAGGCTGAAGCTACCGGGCTTGTGGATATTCGGACGCAATCTATGGCACGTGAAATTACGGTCAGACCAGACGGTAAAGCACACAGTGTGATTTATTTCGATGCCGGAGGTAATGAACAGGAAATATGCGCATCTGCAATTGTTGTGGCTGGTAACGCAGTAGAGACACCCCGCTTGCTCTTACTCAGTAAATCAGGACTATTCCCGGAAGGTCTGGCCAATTCAAGCGGCCTTGTCGGCAAGTATTTTACCGAGCACCTGGCCCTCTTTTGTGATGGATTGTTTTCTGAGCGTTTAGACACATGGCGGGGTAACCCTGCAGGCGGAATAATACAAGATTTCTATGAGACAAATAAACGTAACAATTTTGTGCGTGGCTGGACAATTGAGGTAAATAACGGCGGGAAATGGCCATTATCAGTAGCATCAAAGGTTAACGGTTGGGGCAAAGAACACAAAGTGCGTATGAAAGAGGTTTTTGGCTACCTTGTTGGCCTTGCTTCCATCGGTGAACAGTTGCCTGATATCCGTAACCAGGTGACATTGGACCATGATGTGAAAGATCATGTGGGGATACCCGTACCGAAATTGACCAATGAGCCGCGTGAAAACGATCGTAAAATGATGAAAGCAATCCTTCGGAGTTTTAAAGCTGTCTTTGAAGCATCAGGTGCCAGAGAGATGTGGGAACCCAAGATGGGAGCTTCGGCACATTATCTGGGTACTTGCCGGATGGGTAAAAATCCCGATACATCCGTTGTCGACCCCTGGTGCCGTACACACGATGTCCCTAATCTTTTTATTGCAGATAGCAGCGTCTTTGTAACGGGCGCCGCAGTCAATCCTGCACTTACTATTATGGCGTTGGCTACACGTACAGCCAAGGGTATTATAGCCGGATTTAAACAAGGAGTATTATGATACTATCGGTAAAATACAAATTGGTTACCTTTATTATTCTCATGATCATGGTGGGGGTATATCATGCCGGATGCTCATCTGGTAGTAGTAATGATGCTCCAGTGACTGTAAAGGCTGAGAAAAATAAAAAAAAGACCAGGAAAAAGTATGTATCCGGAACCAATCGCCTGATCAACGGTTCCCTCAAGGTACATCCCTCTAATCCCCGTTATTTTACTGATGAAAGCGGAAAGGTGATTTATCTGACAGGATCACATACGTGGAACAATTTTAAAGACATAGGAACAACGAATCCCCCGCAGCCCTTTGACTATGAGGCCTACCTGGATTTCCTTCAACAACATAACCATAATTTCATACGGCTTTGGACCTGGGAATTGGCGAAACATAAGTATAAAAGTGAAGGAATACGGAAACGGTCGGCTCCTTTCCCCTGGTTGCGGATAAGACCGGAAATGGCGTTAGACGGTATGCCGAAATTTAATTTGGATACCTTTAACAAGGCATATTTTGACCGGTTACGCTCGCGGGTCATTGCCGCAAGAGATCGTGGAATCTACGTCTCGATTATGTTATTCGAGGGGCATTCCATACAGTTTTCGCTGCCACCCTGGCGCTGGGATGGGCACCCTTTTCATAAAGATAACAATGTGAATGGAATTAATGGAGATCCCAATGGGGATGGGTATGGTCTGGAATCTCATACCCTTAAGATACCCGCAATTACTGCCCTGCAGGAGGCATATGTCCGGAGGGTTATTGATACGGTGAATGATCTTGATAACGTGTTGTATGAAATATCCAATGAAGATCATGCGGATTCAGTTGATTGGCAATATCATATGATCAATTTTATCCATAATTATGAGAAGACAAAATGGAAGCAGCATCCGGTAGGAATGACTACACACAGGAAACTTGGGAATCAGGTTCTTTTTGAGAGCAAAGCCGATTGGATATCACCGTCAAAATTCAGACGGGAAAATGACCCTTACGAGGTTAATCCGCCGGTAGCCCATGGAGATCATGTTTCGATTCTCGATTCAGATCACATACCTATATTGAGAAACGATCATGCCAGAGATCAGAGAAGTTGGGTATGGAAAAGTTTTACAAGGGGACATAACGTTCTTTTTATGGACCCGTATCTTGAATATATGAAGGACCGCAATTATCCAAAAGGCTCAAAGCCAGACTCCTTTTATAATCCGATTCGCCGGAATATGGGGTATACCATGAGGTATGCAAACCGAATGAATCTGGCAGCTATGATACCCCATAATGAGTTATCTTCCATGAAATACTGTTTGGCTAATCCAGGCTCTGAATACCTGATTTATGCGCCATCTGGCGGTACGGTGGATGTAGATCTTTCATCAACTTTTGAGATATTTCATGTGGAATGGTTCAATCCAAGAACCGATAAGACTATTCCACAACAGAAAACGGCCGGCGGTGACATACGGTCTTTCACTGCCCCGTTCCGGGGTGATGCAGTTCTTTATCTCTACAGGTAAGAGAGATTAAGAGAAGGAGAGGTCTGCAGGGCAACCCTTTAGGGTTGCTATTCCCGTGCGCATATTCAGGCGGGGAGGCAAGGCTGAAGCCTTGCCCTACATGCGATAAGAGAGAAAAATAGCCAAAGACATAATTGAACGTTTAGGGAATTCCAATGTTCTGTTGTAGGGGCAGGTTTAAAACCTGCCCCTACCTGTGTTCACTTTTGTCTTGTAGATTCAAAAATGTTTGTATGTATTTTCCGTTTGGTCGAACACAAGGTTCACCCCTACGCCGGTGTTATAAAAAATTCGCCGAACGGACTATTTTACCATTTGGAAATTTCGAACTAACAATAACACTAATTACTGATACTCAAAAGTCGCCGAAGTCCTCGTTGAAGGGTGAACCATTACGATACTATTCAAACTCTTTAAACAGTATTGGGTTCGTTTTTGGATGCGCTATGCCGGATTGAGCACCATGGGCCGGATTGCCACTATTCTTGCTGCCTGGTTTTCCCCTCCGTATAAAGGCCGCCGCTATCTTGCTAAGTTTAATAAAAATGGATACATCTCACCAAGTGCGTCAGTCTATTGTGACAATCTGAAACTGGGTAATAATATTTTTATCGGTGACCGGGTTATCATATATAAAAATAAAAGTGGGGGGGGTGTAACTATTGGTAAGAACGTTAGTATTTATAACGATAGTATTATTGAAGTTGGCGGCGGCGGTAGTTTTATCATAGGCGATAATACCCATATTCAACCTCATTGCCAGTTTTCTGCATACAAGGGTACGATAGAGATCGGGTGTAATGTACAGATAGCTCCAAAATGTGCCTTTTATCCCTATAATCATGGAGTTACTCCTGGTGAGCTTATCATGAAACAACCCATAGAGACGAAAGGCGGTATCGTTATTGCGGATAATGTCTGGCTGGGTTTTGGTGTAATCGTGTTGGATGGTGTACGAATTGGGAATGGCGCTGTTATTGGGGCAGGCGCAGTAGTCAATCACGATATCCCGGATAATGCTATTGCTGTTGGAGTGCCTGCCCGGATTATTAAAATGAGAGATGGTATCGATATGAATATTCAATTATTGAAATTACCAATATTCAACAAGCGAGAAATTTCATGAGGAAAGGTTTTTACTCACTCTTGGGGAGTTAATGTATGAATTTAACTTCACAGCCTTTAGTCAGTATCGTGACACCTGTGTATAATGGTGAAAGATATTTGGCGGAATGTATAGAAAGTGTATTGGCACAAACGTACCGGAACTGGAAATATAGTATTGTAAACAATTGTAGTACCGACCGTACCGGAGAAATTGCAAAAGCGTATGCAAAGAAGGATACACGGATCAGTATCCATACGAATGACCGTTTTTTACCTGTCATTCAGAATCATAATCGTGCGTTTCGCCTGGTATCTCAGGAAAGCAGATATTGTAAGGTAGTGCATGCTGATGATTGGTTGTATCCGGAATGTCTGACAAAGATGGTAGAAGTGGCTGAAAAGTACCCGTCTGTTGGTATTGTAGGGTCTTACCGCCTCGACGGCGTCAAGGTAAACAGTGATGGATTTCCCTATACCGGTACGGTTATACCAGGCCGTGAGGCCTGCCGCTCTGTTATGCTTGGCGGAAAATATATTTTCGGTTCACCAACGACTCTCTTATTACGGTCTGATTGTATCAGAAGTCATCAGTCTTTTTACAATGAAAGAAATTTTCATGCTGATAAAGAAGCCTGCTTCGATGTTCTCCGGAATTCCGATTTTGGTTTTGTATATCAAGTCCTTTCCTTTACAAGAAGGCACAATAAAACAGGGACAACATTTGCCAGGAAACTGAACACATTTTTCCTCGGAGAACTCATTATACTAAAAAAATACGGTCCTCTTTATTTAGACGAACAAGAATATAAAAAAGTCCTCAGGGAGTGGACAAAAAGATATTATAGGTTTTTTATAAAAAACATCTTTCTTCGGAGAGGGAAGAGAAAAGAATTCTGGGATTATTATAAAACCGGCCTCCAGGAGCTTGGCTTTCCAATCAGTTCTGCAGAATTATTAAAGGCATTAGTAGTCTGCCAGTTCACGAAAAACTAGTGCACTATCAACTTAATTTATCATAATAGACTCTCTCGTATTTGTCATTGCGAGGGGTTTTTTCCCGAAGCAATCTTTTCCAAACTATTCAAGAGATTGCTTCGGACAATAACCCTCGCAATGACAAGTTAAACACAACACGAGCAAACCAGTTTGTCAGTGCTACCCTTGACTAAACGACAACTTGATGCACATGGGGCATTGCACTGGGTTTGCCTCAACTATCAGCTTCCAACCCTATTTTTTACCTGATGTTTTTTCATAAAATATCCTGTATCACGTACTGCGACATGTCACAGGTGTGTGCCTGCACAGTCGTGTGACATGTCACATCTGTACTGTTGGTGCTTCGATAATCTATCTCGCTTTTTCCCCCTGTACAGTATTTTGTTTCTTGTCAAAACGCTTTAAACTATTTTTTTTCTTTTCATGGTATATTTTTTGATGTTGATCTTATATCAATGATACAGACCAAAGGTAGAATACTTTTTAAAGATGTTATGATTAAGAATACGCCTCAGGTGAGTATTGGAATGCCCGTGTATAACGGTGATAAATTTCTCGAAGAGACATTGGATTCCATTTTAGCCCAGACCTTTCAGGATTTTGAATTAATAATATCTGATAATGCATCTACTGACCGCACAGAACAAATTTGCCAGGCTTACATGGCTAAGGATCATCGTATACGCTATTACAGAAATGAGAAGAACCTGGGCGCTGCCTGGAATTATAACCGTGTTTTTGAATTATCCGTTGGTAAATACTTTAAATGGGCTGCTGCCGACGATCTCTGTGCGCCAAAATTTCTTCATTTATGTGTTGATATATTAGACCGGTATCCTCAGGTAGTTGTTTGCTATTCCAAGACCAAAATTATCAATGAATACGGGGCCATTATAAAAGATTACCATGATGGTCTGAATTTACAGGATGAAAAGCCAAGGGAACGTTTTATTAAGCTTATTCATTCAATCAGGATGTGCAATGCGGTTTTTGGATTGATGAGATCCAGCGTTTTGGAAAAAACTCCTCTTATAGGGAATTATATTTCATCTGATAGTTGCTTAATGGCAGAACTGTGCCTGTATGGAAAGTTTTTTGAGATTCCGGAGAAGATATTCTTTAGAAGATCGCATCCCGGCGCCTCGAGTTACGACAGGAGTACCGACCGGCAACTGGAATTCTTCGATCCTAAAATGAAAGGTAAGATTGTTCTTCCGTGGTGCAGACGCAGGTTTGAAAATTTTCTCTCTGTTAAGCGGGCGCAGATAAGGATGCGGGAAAAAATATTTTTATTCGGATTTCTTATGATAAAAACACTTCATTGGTACAAGCTCTATGCAAGTGAATTAATGGCAGCAACGAAACAACTTCTCTGTCGATACCGGATTTTTTAGTATTCGATCTTCTGAAAAGTTTATTCTCAAATGCATTAAGTTAGGCATTCGGCGACTTTTTCCCCTCCCTTGATGGGAGGGGTCAGGGGAGGGTGGTTGTCCTTTTCCTTCACCCCCACCTAACCTCCCCCATCAAGGGGGAGGAACTCTTTATTTGAATTTCCTAAGCATCAAGCTAAGAATAGAAGAACAGTGTTCCATAAAAAAGGAGGTATCCCCTTAGTACACTGTCAACTTAATTTATCATAATAGACTCTCTCGTATGTGTCATTGCAAGGGGTATTTTCCCGAAGCAATCTCTTTTGGAATGTCCAGGGGATTGCTTCGGACAATACCCTCGCAATGACACAGCCCCATGCAGTTGAACCGATGCAAATCGTATTATCATGAATTCTATTGACCGTGTACGGGAAAAAGAGCAAGGTGTGTCCATGTTCCCCCTAACCCACCTTTAAAAAGGGGGAAAGAAGGATAAGTTTAGAAAAGAGGGAACAAGGGATTTCCCCCTTTTGCAGGGGCGGGTTTCAAACCCGCCCCTACGGAGGAGTAAGGGGGGATTACGGGTGGTTTGTTATTCTCCACCGTTTCCACATGTTAGCTTGATGCATATGGGCTTTAGCCTTGCCCTGCAGAATTAAAATTTTTACCTGTTTCATTACGTATATGGATTTCCCGATATTTGTAGGAAAGGAGGAATATGAAAGTAGCAATCCTTGCAGGAGGGGTAGGCACCCGTCTTGTTGAAGAAACAGAAATAAAGCCAAAGCCGATGGTAGAGATCGGTGGCCGTCCGATTCTCTGGCATATTATGATGCACTATTCATGGTATGGATTCAACCATTTTGTGGTTGCCCTTGGATATAAGGGCGAGGTAATTAAAAAGTATATTGTGGATTATTGTTCATTGAACAGCAATCTGACCGTCAATTTAAAAGATGGCAATGTAAGAATCCATAATAATGTTAAAACAGAATGGATAGTCGATTTAGTGGATACCGGGGTTACGACACTTACCGGAGGACGCATTAAGCGCCTTGCTCCGTTTTTAGGAAATGAGACATTTATGATGACATGGGGGGATGGTGTTTCTGATGTAAATTTACATGAATTATTACAATTCCATCGTTCTCATGGTAAATATGCCACATTAACTGCCGTTCGGCCTGCCGCGCGTTTTGGGCACCTTTCCCTGCAGGGTGACGAGGTAGTTGAGTTTTCTGAAAAACCCCAAACGAGCGAGGGGTGGATTAACGGGGCGTTTTTCGTTCTCGAACCGGAAATATTTAATTACATCGACGGCGATGATAGCCAGTGGGAGAGAAAACCGATGGAGACACTGGCAAAAGATGGTCAATTGATAGCATACCGCCATACATCTTTCTGGCAATGTATGGATACCCTGCGTGACAAGAGATTATTGGAAAGTCTCTGGCAGGGTGGTAATGCGCCATGGAAAATTTGGGAGGAATAATATGCGCATATTAGTCACAGGGCATAAGGGTTATATAGGCGTTATCGTGGTGCCTATGTTACAGGCAGAAGGTCATGAGGTAGTGGGATTGGATAGCGATCTCTACGAGGAATGCACGTTTGGAGATGGAATTCACGAGATATCGGAAATAAAAAAGGATATACGGGATGTTGAGCTATCAGATCTTGAAGGGTTTGATGCTGTATTTCATCTTGCCGGTCTTTCTAATGATCCGCTGGGGGATTTAAATCCGACGTTAACGTACGAGATTAATCATCTCGCCTCGGTGCATATAGCCAAATTAGCAAAAGAAGCAGGAATTACCCGATTTCTCTTCTCATCATCGTGCAGTACCTATGGTGTTGCAGGTGAAAAAATGGTGAAAGAGGATGCAGATTTTAATCCCGTCACCCCCTACGGTTTTTCAAAAGTACTGGTTGAACAAGAAGTGGCAAAGCTGGCCGATACAAATTTTAGTCCGACGTTTCTCCGCAATGCAACAGCCTACGGGTTATCACCCCGCCTGCGTTTTGATCTTGTGCTCAACAACCTGGTAGCATGGGCTTTTACTACCGGCCGTGTCCATATAAAAAGTGACGGTACTCCCTGGCGTCCTATTGTCCATATAGAAGATATATCACGCGCATTTATAGCGATACTTAATGCGCCACGGGATATTGTACATAATCAGGCGTTCAACGTTGGTGTTACAGAAGAGAATTATCAGATTCGCGACCTGGCTAAGATCGTTGAAGATATTGTACCGGGATGTCACATTGATTTTGCCGAGGATGCAGGACCAGATAAACGGTGCTATCGGGTTGATTTCAGTAAGCTGATGCAAACGCTGCCTGCATTTAAACCGAAATGGAATGCCCGTCTGGGCGCAGAACAACTCTATACCGCTTATAAAAGAATAGGATTAACCCTGGAAGATTTTGAGGGGCCAAGATATAAACGCATTGCTCACATTAAAAAATTGTTAGGCAACGGCCGGTTGGATGAAACCCTGCGCTGGAGAAATGCCAAACGGGCAGAAACGAAAACAGAAATGGAGATTAATTACGCACTATGAATGACTTAGCATTAACATGCCGATCTTGTGGACATATTGATCTTCAATCAATTTTATCTCTCGGCCAAACACCGATGGCAGATGCGTTGTTAACCGGAGAACAACTGGGGCAAGAGGAGCTTACCGCTTCTCTTGATCTGGTCTTTTGCCCGAATTGTACGCTCGTGCAGATTACAAAGTCGATATCTCCGGAGATCCTTTTTGGTAAAGATTATCCTTATTTTTCCTCTATATCGGGATCGCTGCTTCAACACTTTCGGGAAAGCGCCCTGGCGCTCATCCAATCAAGAAATTTAAACCCGAACAGCCTTGTTGTTGAAGCTGCAAGTAATGATGGCTATATGCTGAAAAATTTTGCAGAAAAGGGGATTCCCGTTATGGGAATAGACCCGGCGAAAGGACCGTCTGAGGCAGCAAAAGAAGCAGGTATTCAAACGCTGTGTACTTTTTTTAACCTGGATCTTGCCCGTCAGCTTCGGGAAGAGGAAGGGTTAGTGGCCGACGTCTTTCTCGCTAATAACGTCTTAGCTCATGTGCCTGATCTGAATGGCTTTGTGGAAGGTATCCGGGTTCTCCTGGCAGATACTGGTATAGCGGTTATCGAAGTGCCTTATGTCGTTGATTTGATAGACCATTGTGAATTCGACACGATTTATCATCAGCATCTCTGCTACTTTTCAGTGACGGCATTATACAATGTGTTTAAAAGACATGCTCTTTATCTGAATGAGATACAACATGTTTCTCTCCATGGCGGGTCATTGCGGCTCTTTATTGAACCGAATGAATCTCCTGGTGAATCGCTTTATTCATTCCTGAAAGAAGAGGAAAAAAGAGGGGTTGATCGCCTGTCGTATTATATCCATTTTGCCGACCGGGTAATGGAAATAAAAAATTCCTTATTTGGTCTGTTAGGGGAGTTGAGACAAAAAAGGAAGAGGATTGCCGCCTACGGAGCTGCAGCTAAGGCAACAACCTTAATGAGCTATTGTGGCATTGATAAAAACGTTGTAGATTACGTGGTGGACATGAACACCTTTAAACACGGCCGTTATATGGGCGGCAATCATTTGCCTATTTTTTCACCATCGAAGCTTCTGGAAGAAATGCCGGATTATGTCTTGCTCCTTGCATGGAATTTTTCAGAAGAGATTTTAAAACAACAAGATGAATACCGGCGCCGGGGTGGAAAATTTATCATTCCAATACCTTATCCCACTATTGTATAAGGGGGCAGATCTCTCATGGGGTATTGGTTCAGAAGTAAAAACTTGTCCGTAGCTTTCACGAGAAAAATTAAACACGTTATTTAGTATCTACATGGAATACGAAAGGAGAAACACAAATGAAGGTGGTCTTATTTTGTGGCGGTTTAGGAACGAGACTGAGAGATTATTCGGAAACTATTCCCAAGCCTCTCGTGAATGTTGGATACCGGCCCATAATATGGCATGTAATGAAGTATTATGCTTACTACGGGCATAAAGATTTTATCCTGTGTCTCGGTTATAAGGCAGATGTGATAAAGAATTACTTCCTGAACTATAATGAATGTGTCTCTAATGATTTTGTCTTATCAGAAGGCGGTAAAAAACTACAATTATTAAACAACGATGATATTAAAGACTGGAGAATTACTTTTGCAGATACCGGATTAGAATCAAATGTTGGCCAGCGACTAAAGGCGGTAGAGAAATACCTGGCAGGAGAAGAGGTATTTTTAGCTAACTATAGTGACGGTTTAACGGATTTGGAACTTCCTAAGTTGATAGATAATTTTTTTCGCCACAAAACAATAGGGAGCCTTCTCTGTATAAAACCCACGCAAAGCTTCCATGTTATCTCAATGAGAAACGACAGCATGGTGAGTGAAATACAGGAAATCGCCCGATCTGGTATTTGGATTAACGGAGGATATTTCATTTTTAGAAGGGAAATTTTCAACTATATAAAAGAAGGTGAAGATTTAAACCATAAGCCTTTCCATAGATTAATACAAGAAGAAGAGCTTCTTGCCTATAAATATGAGGGGTTTTGGGCTTGTATGGATACCTTTAAAGATAAACAACGGCTTGATGATATTTATGCGCGTGGTGAGGCTCCCTGGGAAGTGTGGAAATCGCAAATAACAAGAAAAGCCTTTTTTTTACCCATTGAAGAGCCAGTCGGCACAGCAGCTTTTGGGTAATCCCGTTTCTTCAAAGATGATGGTGAATGTTTTAGAAAAAGTGAAAAAAAGGAAGTCTTCCTTTAGAAAATGAGGAAATCCATCGTTCCCCTCTTTTCTAAATCACTTACCCATTTCCCCCTTTTTTAAAGGGGGGTCAGGGGGGATTAACGGAATTGAAATTCCTGTACGGAAATATTTAACGAGGTAACTATTCGCTAATAAACTTAGCGTACAATACTAGCAATTGATAACTATCAGGTAATGAAAAATCACATAAAACGATTAGGTAAGGACTCTATTATTTATGGAGTGGGAGATGCCTTAAAACGTATGGTAGTTTTTTTGTTATTACCCGTTTATACGAGGTATCTTACTCCTACAGATTATGGTCGGCTTGAATTATTAATGGTTACTCTCAATATCTTATTTATCATAGGCTCTCAGGGAATGGGGACGGCTTTTTCCCGGTTTTATGGAGCTTCAAGGACTGAAATACAAAATTCAGAATTGAAAAGATCTGAGTTAATAAGAACGTCTCAATATTACCTGATATTTTCAAGTATGATCATATGCGGCCTTCTCCATATATTCTCAGAGCAATTTAGTAAGCTTTTATTTGACCAGAGTGACCCGCATCTGACGTCTTTTATAAAGATAATCGCATTCACCAGCTTATTTCAAATAATGTCGGTAATTCCTTTTATGTTGTATAGAGTCAGAATGCAGCCGATGAAGTTCATTACGGTATCGTTAATAGGTTTTTTCTTACAGGCTGCGCTGAATGTATACTTTGTTGTAGTAGTAAAAACAGGAGTCAAAGGAATTTTACTGGGAAATGCTATAAGCGCCCTTGTTGTAGTTATCATAAATCTTGTTTCAACGAAAAATGTTCTCTTTCACACCTTTTCATTTTTAAAATTGAAACATTTATTAAAATTCGGTCTTCCCTTAATTCCTGTAGGAATTTTCTCATGGATAATGCATTTTTCAGATAAATTCTTACTTCAGAAGTTTGCTACAACACATGAACTTGGACTCTATTCAATCGGAAGCAGGTTTTCCAATATCGTAACGTTATTAATTATTGGCCCCTTTATGATGTCGTGGGGTGCATATTGTTTTCAGATTGCAACTACGGAGCATGCGAAACAAACTTTCAAAATAATTACAACATATTTCCTGTTTATTTTATGTTCGATAAGCATGGGGCTGGTTGTTTTAACTCCTCTTGTCATTAAATTAATGGCCGGCAAGCAATTTTGGGGCGCCTATATCGTCGTGTTACCTTTGGTATGCGCAAATATTACGTATGGTATGTTCTATATGTTTTCTTTAGGGATAAATATAACAAAAAAAACCCATTATTTTTTGTATATCATGTCTTTCGGAGCAACTTTAAACATTATCTTGAATGTTATCTTTATCCCGAAATTCGGAATGATAGGGGCAGGTTTTGTATCGTTTACCTCTAATTTAGTAATTACCATTGCAACGTACTCTATAAGCCAGAGGTTGTATTACATTCCGTTTGAGAAGGCAAGGTTTTTAAAAATATGTTCTGTTTTTATCGTAATTACAGGATGTTCCTGGGCGTTTCAAATGTCAAATATGCTCTTTGATGTACTTTTCAGGATTCTATTAATCGTGGTATTTTTTTTGAGTCTCTATTTAGTAAAGTTCCTTCAAAACAATGAAATAAATTACATAAAGAGGGCTTATAACAATCTGCTGCAACAGAAGGGTATTTATAATAAAATCAAATTTGGTTATGGGCTTATAAGAGTGCAATAAATAACTAGTATACCTTCACACAATTCCATAAGTGGTATTCTTATGGAGAATACAGGAGACTCAGTATGAAACCGAATTTCCTTGTTATTGGTGCTATGAAAAGTGCAACTACCAGTCTTTGTGAGTTATTAGGAGATCATCCGGAGGTCTTTATTTGTAAACCGAAAGAACCGGAATTTTTTTGTAAAGATACTGTCTACAAGCGGGGTTGGAAATGGTATGAATCGTTGTTTTCTTCTGCTCTTCATAAGATTGCCATCGGAGAGGGTACTGCGTCATACACCAAGCGGCTTGTTTTCCCGCAGACCGCTATTCGTATAGCCCATGATATACCGGATGCAAAACTTATTTATATAGTCCGTCATCCCCTGGAACGGATTGAATCTCATTGGACCCATACAATCCTTTCCGGAGTTAATCCTAATCTACGGTTTTGTGATGCGCTCCGGCAATTTCCCTACTATATTGATACGAGTCTCTATTCTCACCAGATCAGCGCCTACCGCGAATATTTCTCAGACGACCGCATCCTCGTCTTATTCTTTGAGGATTTCAAAGCTAGTCCAAATAAGGTGCTCGAACAGTGTTTCCGGTTTCTTGGTGTTGACCCAACCTTTCAATCATCGAACGCTGAGAAGCCGCGTAATGTATCCGGCAATCTCGCTGATACACAAATGATTCGCACCATGAAACAACTTCCTCAACTGCGATCGGCAGTAAAATTGCTGCCCAAAAGTATGAAGCACCCGATGAAGCGAATCTTTCAACGGCAGATAAATAAACGCCCGGCATGGGATAAAGACACCCTGCAGTGGGTAATTGATATGGTAGCTCCGGATGCAATTGCATTTCTCAAGCACTATGGTAAACCTGAAGATTATTGGAAATTGGGAAATTATCGGGAATCGGAATACCCTACACCTCCGGTTAAGCTTGCAAGCTGATGGTGAAAAGATCCAGGGTATTTCAGGGATGTTCGTATAAAAATAAGGAGGAAACAAAGGAGAAAAGATGAAAATTGCCTTTGTCAGTCAACCGTGGAATCAATGTCCACCTGTTAAAGGTGGCTCTATATCAATTTGGATTACCGAAGTCGCACGCCGTTTGAGTAAGGCGTGTGATGTCGTCGTCTATGCGAACAGCAGTAAATTACAGAAAAAAAAAGAACTCGAAGGGGGGGTATACTATCGGCGCATTTCAACATCTTTTGAAAATAGGTTTCTCAGGTATTTAAAACGTTTTTCACAATTCTATACGGTTAAACGTCCTCTTTTTGCCTCCCGCGCCTATTATTTAGG
This sequence comes from Candidatus Jettenia sp. AMX1, assembly GCF_030263775.1. NCBI lineage: Bacteria > Pseudomonadati > Planctomycetota > Candidatus Brocadiia > Candidatus Brocadiales > Candidatus Brocadiaceae > Candidatus Jettenia > Candidatus Jettenia sp. AMX1. The sequence continues at coordinate 7,856 of NZ_SZPP01000041.1, read as the reverse complement.
GTATATTATAAAAGTGGCAAGGGATATCAGAAAACAGAAATGTGATATTGTCCACGTCCATAATTTTTCCCAATTTATTCCTGTTATACGGGCTTACAATCCAGGAGTAAAAATTATCCTGCATATGCATTGTGATTGGCTTGTGGAGCTTGACCGTTCAATGATCAAACAGAGGCTTGACCTGGCAGATCTGATTGTAGGATGCAGTGAATATATCACAGAAAAGATACGCAGACATTTTCCTGAATACGCCCACCGTTGTCAGACTATTTATAACGGAGTAGATATTGAACACTTTGCCCCGGAGAAGGACTCAGGGAAGAAAAATAACGATGCGAAACACTTGCTGTTTGTTGGAAGAATAACACCGGAAAAAGGATTACATACTTTATTAGAGGCGTTTCAAATACTTGTAACACAGTGCCCTCAGGTGCGGATGGAGATTGTCGGCCCCCATGATCAGACCCCCCGGTCGTTTATTGTTGATTTGCACAATAACAATAAGGTGGCCAATTTAAAATGGTTTTATGACAAAAATTATCTCTCACAATTGAAGGCCATGCTTTGTTCAGATACAGCAAGCAAGGTAACCTTTTCCGGCCATATCCAGCAGGCGTATTTACATAACAATTATCGTAATGCAGATGTGCTCGTCAATCCTTCGTTTAGTGAGAGCTTTGGAATGAGTCTTGTTGAGGCTATGGCTACAGAGGTGCCGGTAGTTGCAACACGGGTTGGTGGTATGACAGAAGTTATAGAAGAAGATAAAACAGGTATATTAGTTGAGCCTGGAGACGCGCCTGCATTAGCCGCAGCCATTCTCCGCCTCCTGGCAAATGAAGAGGTGAGAAAATCAATGGGAAGCGCTGCGCGTAAACGGGCGGTTGAACTCTTCTCCTGGGACCGTATTTCTGAAAAATTATTGTGCCAATATAAGAATATCGATAAACATGCATAAAACATCCTCAAAATCACTGATACACGGTTTATACAGACATGTTATGAACAGCGTTATAACTGAACAGGATGAACATGAGCTGAAACGCCCCGCCGTTGTCTTCTCACCGCATCCTGACGATGAAACGTTGGGCTGCGGTGGTACTATTATCAGGAAAAAGAAGGCAGGGGCAGATGTGCATATTGTTTTCATGACTAATGGATCTCAATCGCATCGGCAGTTTATTTCAGAGAGCGCATTGAAGTCTATACGGAGAAGAGAAGCGATTGAGGCAACCCGTATGCTGGGAGTAGGGCAGGATAATATTACCTTTCTTGAATTCGATGATAAAAAGTTATGGGAAAACCGGACGATAGCGATTAACAAAGTGATAGACATCCTCCTTCACCATAAACCCGATAAGGTCTTCATTCCTTATTACCGGGAAACCCCTCCGGATCATTGGGCAACGAATAAAATTGTGGCAGCAGCGCTTCAAAAGATCAGGAAGGAGACTATGATATATGAATATCCCATCTGGTTCTGGAATCATTGGCCATGGGTCACCGTACCGATGAGTTTTCGTCTTAAAACCATCAGGACGTTAAGAAGTATTCCTTTTGCAAATGTGCGTTTACTCTTAGACTTCAGGTCTTCTGTTGATATAGAAGACATTTTAGAGGTAAAGCGGGCTGCGTTACATGAATATAAATCACAGATGACAAGGCTCATTCCCGATAAGAAATGGCCTACGCTTAATGATGTATCACAGGGAAAATTTCTGAATTGTTTTTTTCAACCGCGGGAAATTTTTTACCGGTACTGCATTCGAGGATGATACGAAAGGCTTCGTAGCTCATTGATAAATTATGCCTTCGGCTACTTTAGCGACGTGTAGCCGGGTAGGGTGGGCATTGCCCACCCTGTATAGCTTTGAAATTCCTAAATATTACAATAATAGTTTTCTTTTATACTACAGGCATTTATAAAAAGCGTTTATACGTTACGTAAGGAGTGGAAACGAACAATGTCAGCAGACTATATTTGTTCTACATGTGGTGCACACGATATATCAATATTTTGCGAGATGAAGAATGTTCCTGTTCATAGTGTTCTTCTTATGCCAAGCCGGGAAATAGCGGTAAATTATCCTAAAGGAGATATTGCACTGGGGTTTTGTCAAAACTGCGGGTTTATTTCTAACGTCGTATTTGATCCCCGTATGCATGAGTATTCGTCCAGATATGAGGAGACTCAGGGGTTTTCGCCTACATTCAACACGTTTCACCGGAACCTGGCAAATCAATTGATACACCGGCACAATCTCCATAATAAAGATATAATCGAAATAGGGTGCGGGAAAGGTGAATTTTTAACCATGCTGTGCGAATTAGGTGAAAACCGGGGAGTTGGATTTGATCCGAGTTATATCAGTGAACGGAATCAAAGTGAAGTGAGAGACCGGATCACCTTTATACGGGATTTCTACTCGGAGAAATATGCCAGCTACCACGGTGATTTCATTTGTTGTAAGATGACTTTGGAACATATTCATCTTACCGCCGATTTCGTACGAACCGTTCGGCGTTCATTGGAGAATCAGCAAGATACCGTAGTTTTTTTTCAGGTCCCCGATGTCATTCCTATCCTTCGGGGACTGGGGTTTTGGGATATTTATTATGAGCACTGCTCCTATTTCAGCCGGGGATCACTTGCCCGTCTCTTCCGTATGTGTGGCTTTGATGTTATCAATCTTGCCAGGGACTATAATGATCAATATTTAATGATAGAGGCTCGACCCGGCAACGGAGCGAATGGAACTCTTTTCAGGGATGAAGATGATTTTGAGGAACTATCAAAAGACGTGCTATACTTTTCTCAAAATTACCGGAAACGGTTGGATAGGTGGAGGTATAAATTCAAAGAGATAAAACAAAGCGGGAAACGCGCTGTTATATGGGGATCAGGATCTAAAGGTGTTACGTTTTTAACTTCCCTCAATATTACTGATGAAATTGAGTTTGTCGTAGATATAAATCCATATAAACACGGAATGTATATGCCAGGGACAGGACATAAAATCGTAGGCCCTGTTTTTTTACAAGAATATAAACCGGATATTGCTATTGTAATGAATCCGATTTACTGTGAAGAAATACAGCACGATCTTCAGAGGAGAGGTCTCGCTACAGAGCTTATCACGGTAGAATCTGAATGAACACACCCCTGATCTCAATGGTAGAAACGCAAGATGTTGCGTCTCTCCCAGGGGAATAAACCCACCCCTAACCCCTCCCAGGAGGGGAATAAAAGCCAGTCCTCGACCCGATCGGCGAAAGTCCCCTCCCGGGAGGGGATTAAGGGGTGGGTAAAAATAACAGTCATTAAGATATTATAGAAAACCTCTGCTCTTTCTATAAAAGATATAACAGAATGTACTGAGCATTCGATCTCAGTCTTACAGGTATCTGTATTTTTAAGGAAACAAAAACATGAAGGTCGTTATTCTTGCCGGAGGTTTAGGTACCCGGCTCGCTGAAGAGACAGAGATAAAACCGAAACCGATGGTAGAAATTGGAGGTCAACCAATCCTCTGGCATATTATGATGCATTACTCTTATTATGGTTTTAATCATTTTATCATTGCCCTCGGTTATAAAGGCGAAGTAATTAAAAAGTATATCGTGGATTATTGCTCGCTGAACAGTAATTTAACCGTAAATTTGAAAAATGGAGATGTAAAAGCTCATGGCATTGGCAAACCTGATTGGGTAATTGATTTGGTTGATACGGGAATTTCAACACTTACAGGCGGTCGTATCAAGCGACTTGCCCCTTATATAGGAAATGAAACGTTTATGCTAACCTATGGAGATGGGGTATCTAATGTAGATTTGCGTAAATTGTTACTGTTTCATCACACTCATCAGAGGTATGCCACATTAACTGCCGTCCGGCCAAATGCACGCTTTGGCTACCTTGATTTAGAGGGAGATTATGTGAAAAAATTTTCTGAAAAACCAGAGAAGAATGAGGTATGGATAAACGGCGGCTTCTTTGTCCTGGAACCTGAAGTACTTAACTACATTGATGGCGATACTACGCAATGGGAGAGAAAACCTATGGAATCATTGGAGAGAGATGGACAACTGGCGGCATACCGCCATGTATCCTTTTGGCAATGCATGGATACATTACGCGATAAGCGATTATTAGAAGATCTTTGGCAAAATGGTAACGCCCCATGGAAAATCTGGAGCTAATGACATGCATATAACCTTCAAATACATGCAAAGGATTGCTTCGGACAATACCCTTGCAATGACTGGCGGGATAGTCTTTCCTCTGTTGAGGATATGTTCAATTTCATCCCTGGAATACTATATCATATGAAAGGAATTATTTCTCAATGTCACTACAGTCTGTACAAAGGATAACTCAATGTCCTGTCTGTTTATCATCTCAATTTTCAACTTTTTATACAATATCCCATGCTCCGGCTCATGTTGGTATTTTATGGAGAAGTAAAGAAGAAGCCCTTCATTGCCTCAGGGGAGATATAGAGCTGGCATGTTGCAGCGATTGTGGATTTATTTCCAACATTGCCTTTGATTCTTCATTGATGGAATATACTGAAGAGTACGATAACTCTCTCCATTTTTCAAAATATTATCAGAATTATGCTGAATCCGTCGCCAAAAGGCTTGTAGAAGATTACCAATTATATGACAAAAAAATAATTGAAATCGGTTCGGGTAAAGGCGACTTTTTATCTTTCATCTGTAAAATAGGAAAAAATTACGGAACGGGTTTTGATCCAAGCTATCGGGGAAATCTTTCTCCTGTACAATCATCAGATCGAATAACTTTTATCAGAGATTATTATTCAGCGAACTATTCTCATTATCAGGGAGATTTAATATGTAGTCGCCATGTATTTGAGCATATTCCAAATCCTTTTGAATTTCTGACCGCACTACGTTCAACTATCAATGGGCAAGGCAATCATCCCATTTTATATTTTGAAGTCCCCAATATATTACTCATTCTCAAAGATCTTTCAGTATGGGATATAATTTATGAGCATTGTTCTTACTTCGGAGCAGCTTCGCTTGAGAGGGTATTTAATCTCTCAAAATTCGATACAATTAAGCTATTTGAGAGTTTTGGGAATCAATGTATAGGCATCGAAGCAACTCCTGCAAGAGATGTTGGAAAGTCATTAGCAAGGAATTCGGATAAGATAACAGAATTGCTAACCCTCGTCCGTGATTTTTCTCATAAATGCAAAATAAAATTAGAAGAGTGGGAAAACACCCTGCAACACATTGAGCAAAATAATGAAGGTACGGTTATATGGGGCGCAGGAAGCAAAAGTGTGAGCTTTTTAAATATATTAAATATTAAGGATCAAATTACCTATGTTGTTGATATCAATCCCCGGAAGAGAGGATGCTATATACCAGGAACCGGTCAAAAGATAATCTTACCGGAAGAGTTAAAAAATCATATACCTGATAACGTTATTGTTATGAATCCTCTCTATAAGCAGGAAATCCAACAGCAGCTAAATTCATTAGGTTTAAATCCTAAGCTGCTATTTGCTATTTAATACCATACAAAAGCTCAACATTGAATCCCTATACATCAAATTAAACTTTTATAATTGGCTTTTTCAAACTTTTCGTAATCCTTATTCTCATAATCCTTATATTGAAAAGCAGGGTAGATACCCTGTTGATTGTAATCTTCTTCAATCCATTTACTTATCTTATTTTCTGCCTCTTCAAGGTTTGAAAATTCATTAAATAAGAATATTTTATCTTTTTTATTCTCCATTATGTATCTGCCTTTCGTTATTTCTGTAAATTTCTGTGAGATTTCTGATCATAGTTGTTTCTACCACGATATTGCGCACAAGCCATGCCTTTACCTGTCAATATTCCAATAAATATTCAATCTTTTTTGATTTCCCTCTTCAGGATACTAATACTAACTAATACTAATGGTATACGAATAACTGCTTGCTTTATGATACATACATACACTTTCGTACAATGAGCCTTTCTGTGCTATGTTTTCTAATTTCACATACTGTGACTGTCACAATAGTGTGACAACACACTGTTGTGACAGTTACAGCGTTATGGGCCTTAGTTTTATGATTTGTTGTTACTTTTCTTCCCGGAAAACCTCTATTTTCATAGTCAGAAATACAATAAAACTATATTTTTTATCTATGGTATATTTTTTGATAGTTGAAGGATGAATATGTGTCGAATTTTTGCAGGCAAACAATGGTATAAAAATATTTTTCAGTCTGTTTCCGGGAATGTTCTATAACGTGTTTTCCACATTAATTCAGAAAGGAGCGGAAGTGGGGAGTTGTTTGGTTTATCGATAAAACACAGGATACAAATAGACAACATCGTACTTAGATAAAGTTGATTATTTATATGTGGGTACACAGTTTCTCCAGGTGTAGTGGGCAATAAGTATGAGCGCTCAGTGATTTTGCAGGAAAGACTCTTACAGATTTAAGATTTTGGAGGAATAAAATATGAAAAAAAATGTAATGGTATGGTTTTCGATACTTTTATTACATGGTGTACTATTGAGTAGTAGTATTTTTGCAGGTCATGGTGCTACCGATGGAGCGCCTCCGAATGCTCCGGAACCACTGAGTTATTTACTCCTTCTGGCAGGCGGAGCTACTCTGGCGGTTTTTCGCCGATGGAGGGCTAAGAGAGGTTCAAAGAATTTAGATAAGCAATCTTAATAAACCGCTCCTGGTTTGTAGTGGTAATTTTATATTGCCTTCTCCGATATGGAAATTGCCACTACAAACAAAACAATAAAAACCCAAAATTTTATGCTTATATAATCCTCTGAATACCCGATTCGGATATACGTTTTCTATGGTTCATTATCTTGTTTGGATACTAACAGCATCCCTGTATACTACCGTTATATATGTGCTGTACCGGTCAAAGTGGATGGCTTCCGATTATACCCATGCTTACTTTATTCTGCCAATATTCTTTTGGCTTGTATGGCGTAAACGTACGAGCCTGAGGGAACATCTTAAAAAGATTAAACCTGCTAATAATTTTCTTGGTCTTTTCATTTTTTTAATAGGTATCCTCATGTTTATTTTTGGGAAGCGCCAAAATTATCTATTCATTACAACACTTTCATTACTTCCTGTATTATACGGGTTAATTCACTATCTTTACGGATTGAGTATAACAAGAATAGTATCTTTTCCCATTTTTTATCTTATCCTTATTGTTCCTCTTCCTCTCGGCATTGTGGATAGCATTACCTTACCTATGCGTTACGGAATTACTATTGCTACGGAAGTAATCTTAAGGCTTTTTGATTATCCCATTACCAGGGAAGGGCTTTTATTATCCATTGGCAGTAATGAGCTGTTTATGGGCCAGCCTTGTAGTGGTTTTCGTTCTCTTATTACTATGTTCTCACTGGCTTTGGTTTATGTATATCTCAGCAAAACAAGTTTACCCAAAAAAACCTTGCTGATCTCTTTCATTATTCCTCTTTCATTATGTGGGAATCTTATCCGCGTAATAACATTATGTATCATAACCTATTATTTTGGTGAAGCGGCAGGACAAGGATTTTTTCATAATTTTAGTGGAATTGTTATCTTTATGATTATTCTGTCAGGATTAATTGGCCTGGAATGTCTTTTCAAAAAGAATTTATACCTTACAAACTAAGATTGAACAGAAAAATACTAGAAAAAGAGTATCCAAACTATAAGAAGCACATCAAAAACACCTTTGAGGCAAAGCAACAGCACGTCTTCACATGGTGGGATGAAATATCATCCGGGGAAAAAGAACTTCTCCTGGCACAGGTCGCCTCAATAGATTTTCAGCTCATAGAGAAACTC
>NZ_SZPP01000040.1:0-87674 GCF_030263775.1 Candidatus Jettenia sp. AMX1 | reverse complement strand
ATGATGAAATTAGGAATGCCGGAAAGTTATGCGATCTCATAAATTGCATACTACAGGGAAAAACTGCTTTTTTATCGGATTTGTGCAACAAAGCCGTTTGCAGTTAATAAACAGGTGCTACAATTGCTACATCGCTGCGAATAGCTGGTCTGCACTCTGATAATGTAAGTACCTGACAACAAATTTTTGTGCATGTATCTTTGCATACAAGGGTTTTCAGTACGCAAAAATTTATGTCCCGGTACTTATAAGAGTAAAATCCATTGGGGTTAAAAATTATTGGCTGAAGAGAAAATCCCGAAGGGATGATATACAACGGCAATAATGAAAATATATCACCCCTTCGGGGTTAGAAAATAATTGCGTATCGATATGCTATAATAATTACATCCCTTCGGGATTAAAAAAACCATGCGAAAATAATTACGGTGTTGTTTGGGCGTTCAAACCAACAGCGTCTGATTTACAATTGACAAAAGCTTATTTAAAGATAGTAGACAATCTTTAGATAAGCGCCTGACCACAAATTTTTGTGCATGTATCTTTGTATACAGGGGTTTTCAGCATGCAAATATTTATGTTCAGGTACTTATGATATCTCCTTTACGGAAAGATCGCGATATAGAAAACCATGTAGCTTTAAAATCGGTACCGCACCACATACTGATATCTTCTGGACCTGAGATACAAGATTTTACAGATGATATGACTCCTTATGGCAAGTTACCAATTGTAAACTTAGCGTTGAACTATTATAATATTTGTATTATCATTTACTGCGGATTCGAAGGCATGCTGATATCAGAAGACAACAGATTGTGGATATTATTAAAGTATATTATTTCTTTCAAGGGTATTAAACATATTACGATAAGCGGAGTAACAAGCCGGATAGGGACTATAAAAGCCGCGATATACATGCATGAAGATTTATGGCAAATTTATAAACAGGGAATAATTGCTTACCACGACTCAGCAAACGAGATAATTCACGAGCGACTTTAGATTTATCCATCTTTTATGAATATTATGCATGGTATTATGACGGGAGGATGAAGCAATGAGAGGGCCTCTTAATATTTTAAGTATTTTTTGGGGTGTGGTATTCATATTATCCACTTCTGCTATATCGATAGGGGATTCGTGCAATAAATTTATAGAAGGATTCGTTATCACACGGTTTCATACACTTCAAAAGAATACTTTATGCTGGTATGATACAGCCTCACGTAGCCTTACCTTCATGGTAGGTTTTAACCCCTATGGGTTGGCTTTTGACGGTACCAATATCTGGGTTACTAATTATGGCAGTGATAGCATCTCGAAGCTAAGGGCAAATGATGGAACTCTCCTTGGAACCTATGCTGTAGGCTTTAACCCCCGAGGGATAGCTTTTGACGGCGCTAATATCTGGGTAGCAAATGCTAGCAACAATAGTGTAACAAAGTTGAAGGCAAGTGATGGGTCTATGCGTGGTACTTATGGTGTCGGTTTCTATCCATATGCGGTTGTTTGTGATGGAGTCAACATTTGGGTAACAAATTCTGGAAGTGGTACCATATCAAAATTGCGGGCGAGTGATGGAGTTACGCTTGGCACTTATGCTGTTGGCGCCAATCCAAGGGGTATAACCTTTGATGGATCTCATATCTGGGTGACAAATGCTAACAGCAATAATGTGGTAAAGCTGAGGGCAAGCGATGGCGTTATACTGGGCCGTTATGCCATGAACTTCTATCCCTATGGGATTGCTTCTGATGGAAGCAATATATGGGTAACAAATCGCAGCGGCAATAATGTGATAAAGTTAAGGGCAAGTGATGGAAGTGTGCTTGGCTCTTATTGTGCAGGCATCTACCCATATGGAGTAGCTTTTGATGGAAAAAACATATGGGTAACAAATTCTGGCAGCAACAATGTGATGAAGCTAAGGGCACATGACGGAGTCTTACTTGGCACATACTCAGTAGGTTTTAATCCAATGGGAATCATATTTGACGGTACTAATATTTGGGTAACAAATTATGATAATGGTACCGTAACGAAACTACAAACGGACTAAAATATTTCGTTATTGGGAATGCGTATTATTATGTTATTAATCGACGAAATACCGTGAAAATATTTTTATAGATAAACGAAACAGGGAAAAATTTCTGGAATACCTTGCAAAATGAATATCTTGTCCTGCTTTCCCAGTATATCTATCTTAACTCTGTTCGTGCAAAGAGAGTAACATATCTTCTCGATTATTCCCTGAATGATAAGATAATAACTTGAAGAAATAATTTGAGATGTGACTTCCACTCAGATCCAAGATAGAAAAGGTACTATATCCAATGGATTATGATGTAAAAATTTCTTCTTGAGTGTTCGTTTAAATAAGCTATACTTGCGCGAAAGTTTTATTATGCAGACAACATGTGCTTGTGGAAGTATAGATTATATTGAGGTCTTATCCGCTCAGTTTTCATAACTTTTCTTTTTTATTAATTTAATGCAAAAGAAATTGTTATCACGGTATTCAATAATGGAGGCTATGTAAATATACGATGAAAATGAAGGCAGGTCTTATTGCGCTTTTTATCGTCATTTTGTCTTTCTTTTTTTTGAAGAATCATCCAGTGTGTGGGCAAACGGAAAACCGGGAACTCCCTGTTGCCGGTAAACTGGTTGCCACAGAAGAGGTAAATACCGTAGACGCCCTTACTGATATTGTTCAGGTGATTGTGGAATTAGGGAAAGAAATTGAAGACAAAAAAGCGAAACTCCATGTGGCGGAAACACACGAAGAGAGATCAGAAATATCAAAAGAAATTGATAAACTGAATGAACGGTTGGGAGCTCTCAAGGTAAATTTTGAGGAAATTGCAACCGGGCTGGATTTAGGAACGTTTTATACAAAGCCACAAAAACGTTTCGATTGGAAGGAGGAAATCCAAACCCTGATAGGACCGATTATTAATGACTTGAAAAGCTTGACCGCCCGCCCCCGGTTAATCGAAAATCTGCGAACACAAGTGGCTTACTACGAAAAACAAATTTTCCTGATAAAAAATGCCATAGAAAATATCCATAATCTTGCCGCTCAAGTGAAAAGCGAAAATCTGAAAACTCAACTCGTTGGCCTTGAAACCGACTGGTACAATAAAGGAAGACAAATTTCAAGCCAGCTTACCGTGTCAAAATACCAATTGGCTGATAAATTGAGTGAAAGGAAATCTTTTCTTGAATCGAGCAAAAATGTCGTACAGGTATTTTTCAAAAGTCGGGGGAGAAATTTTATCTTAGCCGTATTTGCATTCCTTTTTGTATTCTTTTTGCTTCGTTATATTCATCGTAACATTTATAGAGGCAGTTTTATTCATAGAACGGTAGCGAGTTCATTTTACATTCGTCTTGCAGAAGTGCTATATTATATACTCACTTTTGTCGGCGCCACGGGGGCGTTGTTGCTCGTATTGTATGTTTGCGGCGATTGGGTCCTTTTAGGTATTGCATTCATTTTTATTTTAGGGCTTATTTGGGCAGCAAAACAAACCCTTCCTCGTTTCTATGAACAAGGCGCCCTTTTATTAAACCTGGGAACTGTAAAGGAAAATGAGCGCGTAATTTACAATGGCCTTCCATGGAAGGTGGTTTCGTTACACCTCTCTACCCACCTGGTCAATCCGGAATTGAAGGGAGGAATGCTCAGGATTCCCATACGAGATCTTAAAGATATCAGATCTCGCCCATACCATCCGGATGAACCCTGGTTTCCTTGTAAAGAAAACGATTGCGTTCTTCTGGCAGATGGGACAATGGGCAGGGTGATTACGCAGACTCCCGAGGTTGTACAACTTATGATCGGCGGTGGCAGTTATAAGACGTATCGTACAGAGGAATTTTTGAATCAAAATCCAACCAATATTTCTAAGAATTTCCGCGTTAATGTTACCTTTGGTATTGATTATCAATATCAGTCAATAAGTACTACAGAAATTCCTGAGAAACTGAGAGAAATGATAGAAGCAGGGCTTATAAACGAAGGTTATGGAAATGATATGATCAAGTTTACTGTGGAATTTAGCGAAATAGGCGATTCATCTCTCAACTATGTAATTTTTGCAGATTTTTCGGGACGAGTTGCAAAAGATTATAATAAACTTTCCCGAATTATTCAAAAATTAGCATTGGACACCTGCAATAAATTTGGGTGGGAAATTCCTTACACAACATTTACCATACACACTGCTCCATCCCAGTATCAGCAAGGAATTTCAGCGCCAGTTGAACTCGCCGCAGATACTGTAAAGGTCGCAAGCAGGGCAAACGTATCAAAATGAGATTAGAGAAATAGGAGTAACAAACAGGGCAATTGCATCAAAGTGGGAATTGTTCAGCCCGTTTTGGGTGGCGCTGACAAACTCTGTTTATCAGTGTTTTCCCTTCCCTATCCCTGTGTGCATTCAAACAGGCACGGACAAATCCCATCCCTGTTCAAGACATACGGGGACAGAGTTTGTCCGGGCAACCCCGTCCGGAAGGCATTGCAAAACTTCAAATGTTAATTTCATGCATATAAGGCAATGCCCTATTGGCTAAATTTAATGCGATTGACCTGAGGTCACAGGAACTTCATCTTGATGGTCAATACCCTTACGGTTTTCACACTTCATCTGACTTTGTGCATTCTCAAACGACTTAATAAACACACACTTCTTCTCCATCATATGCCGTTCGGTTTCAACTATTAATTACAATAATCCAAGCCTGAATGGCTGTCATGTTTATCGATAATGAACAAAACCATAAACCAATAACCCCGAAGGGGTAATATTGTATTATGTATTGTATTGATAGTACATACTCATATATGTATAATTTATTAAAAATCGAATATTATAGAAAAATCAACATTACCACGGCCTGTCTCAGGAGAAATGCGTAACTCTACGTCTTTACCATCAAAAATATCATGTATAAAACAGAAATTTCCTCAATTACCAATATGTCTTTGGCAGAACTCGAGGCAGTATGCGCCTCAATCGGAGAGCCTGTTTACAGGGCCAAACAAATACTTTCCTGGATTTATAACAAAGGGGCAACCGATTTTAACCAGATGTCTAACCTGCCGAAAGACCTGAGAAGGAAGCTTGCAGAAAAGTGCCAGGTCTTCCAAACAACAGTCGATACCCTTACACAAACAAAAGATGGAACAGAGAAATTCTTAGTTCGTTTACCTGATGGGAATGAAATTGAGTGTGTCTTATTACGGGAAGGCAAAAGAATCACCGTATGCGTTTCAACTCAGGTAGGTTGTGCGATGGCCTGCCGGTTTTGCGCTAGCGGCATGCCCGGTTTGGAAAGAAACCTTAACGCCGGTGAAATTGTTGAACAAGCCCTTCATGTTAAAAATCATCTTCCGCCTGACGAACGCCTTACCAATATTGTCTTTATGGGTATAGGCGAACCCCTTGCAAATTATGATAATGTTATCAAGGCCATCAGGATCATAAATGCCAAATGGGGGTTAGGAATTGGGGCACGGCGCATCACTATCTCAACCGTTGGAAATATTCGTGGTATACACCGATTGGCTCAAGAGGAACTCCAGATAAATCTGGCAATATCCCTTCACGCGCCAGATGATGTTACCCGGTCTAAAATAATTCCATCGAACAAAAAAACTGGTATTAAAAATATTATAGCTGCAACTCAGGAATATTTTCAAAGTACCGGAAGAGATATCAGTTTTGAATATATCTTAATTGATGGCATGAATGCATCCAGACAAGATGCTGAATCACTGGCCCGTTTACTCAAGGGTATCCAATGCAACATCAATCTTCTTCCCTTAAATCCCATCGAAGAATTCAACTTCAAGCCTCCATCACGAGAAGCAATTGAAACGTTTTGTAAGATATTGAAAAAACACGGCCTTATTGTCACTTTACGAAGGAAAAAGGGTGATCATATCAATGCCGCATGTGGTCAACTCCGCCTACAAAGTATAAATTTTTATGGAAAAGATTAGAAGTTTTTTGTTAAATAGATTCTGCCATTTTCTGCTATTTTACAAATATAAATTAAGCCTTCGGTAACCTTTATCTTTTATCAAAACGTAGGGCAGGGCTTTAGCCTTGCTTCCCCGCCTGAATTGTATATGAGGATAGCAAACCTAAAAAGGCTGTCCGAGAATGCTTTCACACGACAAATTCTATACTATATGCTGACAAAATATTAGCATGATAACAATATTTAGTCTGGCATTTGTGGGTCGATTGAATTCTCGGACAGCCTGTAAAGGTTTGCCCTACGGAATTGAAATTCCTATACATCAAATTAAGCTACCATAAGTAGCAACTTCTTTGCTTATTCCCAAATTCTTCCCCATGCCCTCATGAACATAGGGAAGAATTTGGGAACAAGCAGTTACAAATTGAAATTCCTGAATATTAATTAAGTTCCTCGTTTTGCCCGAATAGCATTTTGGTGTTACCATACATTTTGAAGACAAAACAGCCGAAGAATCTCAAACACTGAGGTTCCGGACATGGACTTAATGCCTATCTCTGTAAATCATACTAAATCCTAGTTAGATCCGTTATTTTTATTAATAAGGAGAATTCCTATCGCAAGTCGTATAAAAATTGCGCTCATAGATGCATTACAGGAAACGGTTACTAAGGTCATTCAACAGACTGATTCGCTGCACACTTGTAAATATGCCGATATTAGAATTGGTATTAATGAGATGAAACATGCAAGCGCTGAGGACGGCAAGGCTAAAGGGGCGGGAGAAGATGTCTCCATCTCTTTTGGAATCAGGGCGCTAGCTGGTGAAATGACTGCATGGGGATATTACGGCCAGGAACTGGGAGAGGCTGAATCTAACCCGAAAAGTATTCATAAAAGACTCACGTTAGGAATGCATACGGCATATGCACGGGCTATTACCAATGCAAAGAAAAAGGCAGAGTTTCAATCTCTTGCCCCCTCATTAAGGGAAGTAAATCTCGCTAAAATTGACATCTGCAATGATACCATTCATGCTACCTTCGATGAGGACCCCAGAAATGTACTCTTGAAAGATATCGTTACTCTGTGCACAACAACATCTCAAGATATGCGCAGTATTAGCAAAGATGTGCGCTATACGTATGCCTATGTGCAAACAGGTATAAACAGGGAGCTCTTTTGTAGCACTGAAGGCGCCTGTATTGACCAATCATATGCGCTTACGCAGGGAGTGGTCTCTGTAGTAGCACAAAAGGTTGGCGGTATTCCGGAAATCTGTTATGATTATGTAGGAGACCTTCGCGGATGGGAAGTTCTCAAAAATAAAAATGTTTATCAGCAATCATTTGATGAATTTGCGTTATTGCGGACACGTGAGACCCTGGAGCTTATCGATGCAGAATTTTTATCCGCTACAGACGAACCGGTTATCGTGGTGACAAATCCACATTTTAATGCGCTCCTCGTCCATGAGATTGTAGGGCATCCAACCGAAGCTGACAGGGCGCTGAAATTAGAAACGGCATACGCAGGACGGTCATGGCTATTCCGGGATTTTGATGATAATGAATTGGGGAAACAGATTGCATCGCCACTCTTAACTGCATATTCTGACCCATCTATACATGGATATGGACATTATAAATACGATATGGAAGGAACACCCGGTAAACGGGTAAATCTCATTGAGAACGGGATATTCAAAGGGTTTATGAACGGACGTGAACAGGCTGCAATTCTTAACCAGCCTCCAAATGGCTCAATGAGAGCAACAGAATCGTATTACGTCCCTGTTGTACGAATGACCAATACCGTTTTTGCAAACGGAGATACCCCTCCCTCAGAGATAATTGCTGAAGTCAGGGATGGATATTATATCGTCAATCATCGGATTCCATCTATTAGCGAATCCCGGGAAAATTTCCGTATATCATCTCAGAGGGTATACAAAATAAAAAATGGACAGATTACAACCTTGTACCGGCAAGGTGGTATCACGGCAGATTCAAAAGACTTTTTAATGAATATCGATGCTGTTGGAAATGATTTTGAAGTCTTTCCCATCCCTCATTGTGGAAAGGGTCAGCCTATGCAAATAATGCGTGTTGGAAACGGCAGTCCAACATTGCGTTCCAAAGCAAGATTAACAGGACATCAGGAATTATGATAACAATAGAAGAACTGAGGACATGCATACGTAACGGGATGGATTTCGTAAAAAAACAAAAGGATGTTATTGATGCAGAGATATTCGCATCATGGAACGAACATATCACCGTACGATTAAACTATACATCTGATATCCCCTGCAATGGAGTTCATGAGCCAAAATCAACTCAAATGAATGGTATTAGCTTATGGGTTGTTTTTCGTGCAGGGAAGGGGATAAAGGTAGGATTTGGCAGTGTTTCCAACACGATAAGTCAAAAAGGCATTAGAGAAGCATTCCGAAAGGCAAGGAAAAATAGAATATATGACCCCGATTTCAAATCTCTTCCCATACCGGCAGGGAAACCAACCTTAGAAAACTATCACGACCCGGCAGCAATGGAGATGAGTGATGAAACAATTGTAGATTTAGGCTGGAAAGGACTAAAAGGGGCGCTTACAGAATTCAACAAAGGGCATTTTAATAAATCCATCATAGTCGGCGGCGATATCACCATCATAAAAGAGCGTGTAGCTATCGCAAATACACACGGTATTGATGACTTTGATGAGTCTACCATCCTTACGACAAACATTACCTCTATGATTGAGAAGGAAAGAGTCAAAGGCACAGGATGGACAACAAGCGCCCATATGCCCTCTTTTAACCCCGAAGAGGCAGGAAAAGAATCGGCTGAAAGCGCAATAAAGACTATTGGCGGAGAAAGGATATCATCAGGAACTTACAACGTTATTTTTGGAAGACAACCTTTGACAGATCTCTTTACAAACATTATAATTCCTGCTTTAAGTCTTTCAACAGTTAATGTATCGGATACACCTTTCCTCAAAAAATTAGGACAAAGGGTTACATCAGACTTATTAAATGTCTATGATGATGGTACGATAAAGGGCGCTGCCGGTAGTAAAAGAATCTCGTGTGAAGGAATTCCTACGGGAAGAACCAATCTTATTTATAACGGATTTTTGGTAGGTTTTCTTGCAAATAATTATCTCTCTCAAAAGCTGGGAAATGTCTTTACTTCATTTATACCGAGGAATGGATTCCGGTATTATAAAGGCGGGAGAAGTCATGCGATACAACCGAGGATATGTCCAACTAATATTGTTATAGAAGGTAAGGATGAAATAGACAGGCAATCTCTCTTCTCAAAAATACATAATGGTGTTTATATCGGTAGAATTTGGTATACTTATCCTATTAATGGTCTTGCCGCAGGAGACTTTACGAGTACAATCATTGCGGATTCCTACCTGGTAGAGAAAGGGAAAATTGTTAAACCTTTACAACCTAACACGGTAAGGATCAATAGTAATATAAAAGATATACTCAATAATATCATTGCTCTATCAAAAGATAAAAAACAAACGATTGTCTGGGGAGGAGAGGAAATTGTACTGGCGCCAGAAATGGCTGTTCAAGGTGTTAAACTGGATAATATCTCAGGTTTTACCCCTTAAGAAGTTTTATTGAATTTTAAAAATATATAGATAACAATCAGATCGAGAAGGGAGGTATGGAAGACGTAAGCAGTTTTTTCATTTACGATAATTCTTTACTACTTATTTTAAAAAGGAGGTAGTCATGCGTGCTAAAGTAGATCCGGATATCTGTACAGGTTGTGAACTTTGTACACAAACATGTCCTGAAGTTTTTTATATGAATGGTGATATAGCTGAAACGAAAGACACTGACGTACCGTCAGATATTCAAGATTCCTGTAGACAAGCAGCGGAAGAGTGTCCGGTAGAGGCAATTATCATCAGCGATTAGCTGTTTGGCAACAATCAAAAAGACCTTAAATATCTCATCGGATAATTAAGGTCTTTTTTTTATACAACTAGACATCAAGGAGCGGCCTTCTCCCAATCCTTCTTCTTCTTTTCAAGATCGCGCGTCCACCCTTAGTTCGCATCCGCTTCCTGAAACCACACATCCTTTTATGTTTTATAGAACTCTTCCTGATATTAACCTTCATAGTTGTTTATCTCCTTAAAATTTATTACATACTCCTGCAATACAATGAATACTAAAGTTTATGGGCATCTTTATGACTTACAATCTTCAGCCAAAAAGAAAAAAACAGCGTTTTTACGATAGCACATTTATCACTGTTCTGTCAAGATATTTTAAAGAACAATTGAATTATGAATCTATAACATATATCTTAAATTTAGAGTTCTAAAAGTGTTAAAATCGTATTGACATTATTCTTTTGAATTGATAATATGTCCAAAATTAATCATAACTATCATTCCTAGAGATTAGTTAAGACTATAAGGAAAGTTTTTTCTAATTTTCTGTTATTATCGAAGGAGGTGATGTTAAGCTTTCTTACGGATCCATCCACGTGGATTCTTCCAGGAATTGTCACTTACTCATCTATTGTTATAAAAGGAGAAATTGTAATGCAAACGACGACAAAAAGGGACCTATGTGAAAAGATTGCCAGAAGGACAAATAACACACATATGATTGTGAAAAAGACAATACAAATGTTTTTGGATGAGATTATAAGTGAACTTGCACAAGGCAATCGTATTGAACTGCGTGATTTTGGTGTTTTCGAGATACGTCAGCGCGCCGCAAGAAAAGCCAGAAATCCGAGAACCGGGGAAGTAGCATTCGTGCCTTCTAAAAATGTCGTGGTATTCAAAGTTGGTAAACTAATGAGGGAAAAGGTTGGAAATGCAACAAAAACCCCAACACAACCCTCTCAGGGAACTTAATTTTTTGTTACGAATATGTTTAGCCAGGAACAAATCGTTGAAAAAGGCATCATAAAATATATACATGGAAATCGAGCAACGGTAGAAATAATAAAGCCCGATTCAAATAAGTGCAAAAGTTGCGGTGTTTGTATGGGTATAGAGAATACAGGAAACCTTTTAGAAGTAGATACAATTCCTCAGGTAAGTGTAGGGCAGCAGGTAACCCTGCAGATAACCGGATATTCTCCATACAAAAGCATACTATTACTTTTTATTCTACCTATCGTTAGCTTGCTCATGGGCAGTTTCGCAGGTCAGAAAATTGATTTTATTTATCCAAATTCACAGGATATGAGAATGATAGGTTGTGGATTTATTTTTTTTCTCCTCTATATTGTATCTCTGGGTATCTACGATAAAAAGCTCCGGGTTAAAAAATATGCGTACCGAAAAATCATATCAATAGATACTATACATAATTCAACCTAACATGATCAGCTCTCTATCAATCATTCCTTTATTTTTTATCCCATCGCAGGATTGGTTCACGTGCAGCCTTAACCTCATCAGGACGGCTTATGGGTGTGGTTTTCGGTGAATTATGCACTACATCGGATTGTTGTTCGATATCTGAGGCTATCTGAATCATAGCAGCAGCAAAAGCATCTAATGTCTCACGTGATTCCGTTTCTGCAGGTTCTATCATAATAGCCTCTTCCACAATTAATGGGAAGTAAATTGTAGGGGCATGGAAGCCGTAGTCAAGCAGCTTCTTGGCAATATCCAAAGCTGAAATGCCCTTCTTCTTTTGCCTTGTGGCAGAGATAACAAATTCATGCATACACGTTTTACCGTAAGGAATATCATACTGTTTTTCAAGCTTGTACCGTAAATAATTAGCATTTAAAACAGCGTATTTACCAACCTTACAAACACCCTCTTTTCCTAACGATAACAAATAGGTATATGCCCTGACCATCATACCAATATGGCCATAAAATGCTCTAATCTTTCCTATTGAATCAGGATAGTCATAATGTAAAATATATTTTTTCTGCACATCATTCCCGATGCTTTTTGTAATTAACTTATCCACTGCTTTAATCCCTGGAACAGGTAAAAAAGAAGCTAATTCATCAGTAACACCAATAGGACCAGCGCCAGGCCCTCCTCCGCCGTGTGGTGTAGAAAAGGTCTTGTGAAGGTTCAGGTGTAAGATGTCTACCCCCATATCTCCTGGCCTGGCAATGCCCAGCAGTGCATTCATATTTGCCCCATCGCAATAAACAAGCCCCCCCATATTATGGGCAATTTTACAGATTTCCAAAATATCTTTCTCAAATAAACCCAGGGTGTTAGGGTTGGTAATCATAATTGCCGCTGTATCCTGGGTAAAGATTTCTTTTAATTTTTTTATATCGACAAGGCCATTTGCATGGGACCGGATTGATTCTGTTTCGTACCCACAAAGAGCAGCAGATGCAGGGTTTGTGCCATGCGCTGAATCAGGAATGATAATCTTGCGCCTTTTCTCACCCTTTTTTTCCAGATAGGCGCGAATGATCAACATGCCGGTTAGCTCGCCGTGAGCCCCGGCTGCCGGTTGCAATGTGAAGGCCGACATCCCGGAAATATCTTTGAGCATTTGCTCAAGGTCATATAATAGTTTTAAAATACCCTGACATTGCTCAACAGACTGATAGGGGTGCAGTTGTGTAAAACCATCCAACCGCGCTGCCTCTTCATTCGTCTTGGGATTGTATTTCATGGTGCAGGACCCCAACGGATAAAAATTAGTATCTACACAGTAGTTCATTTGTGAGAGTCTCGTAAAATGCCGCACAACATCAATCTCTGAGACCTCAGGCAGTTTTGTTTCTTTCTTCCTTAACATATCCCGGGCAAGAAGCTCTGTTATAGGTTTGACGGGAACATCACAAGCGGGAAAAACAAAACATCGTCTGCCAGGCGATGTTTTATCAAATATAAGAGGTTCAATTTGGTTCATTATTCCATTCCTTATATCTGAGACAATTCAAGAATCAGACGATCAATCGATTCTTTGGTTTTTGTCTCTGTCACACACAAAAGCATGCAATTATCCAGTTCAGGATAAAATCCGGAAAGTTCTAATCCGCCAATAATTCCCTTTTTTAACAGGTATTCATTCATTTTGTTTACCGGGATATTGCCCTGAGCTTTTAAGACGAACTCATGGAAAAAGGGGGTTTTGAATACGGGTTTTACCGTATTCAGGGCACAGAGCCTTTCATAGGCATAATGACTTTTTTGTATATTAAGATTTGCCAGCTCTGCCATGCCCGTTTTCCCTAATGCACATACATAAATACATGCCCTGAGTGCCAGTAATCCCTGGTTGGTACAAATGTTGGAAGTAGCCTTCTGACGACGGATATGCTGCTCCCTTGCCTGCAGGGTGAGGACAAAACATCTTCTCCCTTCACTATCTACCGTCTCCCCTACAATCCGGCCAGGCATCCGGCGCAAAAATTCTTTTTTTACCGTAAAGAAACCCAAATACGGCCCGCCGTAGTTTATATAATTTCCTAATACCTGGGCCTCTCCAACGGCAATATCAGCATCATATTCTCCGGGAGATTTCAACACTCCAAGTGAAATAGGATTTACACATGCAATAAACAAGGCGCCCTGCTTATGAGCAATAGTTGAGATGGTCTCCATATCTTCAATACAACCAAAAAAGTTTGGACTTTGAATAAGCACGGCAGATGTTTTATCATCTGCCATCTTTTTCAATTGATCTGTATCGGTTATCCCTTCCGGCGTATCTATTTCAATAATTTCCGTATGCAATCCCTTGAGATATGTTTTAAGTACCTGCCGGTATTCCGGATGAATCGCCCGGGAACAAATAATCTTGTTCTTCTCATGTAAGCGCAAAGATAATAGCGCCGCCTCAGCCAGGGCCGTAGAGCCATCGTACAGAGAGGCATTCGACACATCCATACCTGTTAGTTCGCACATCACCGTTTGGAATTCATAAATGACCTGAAGTGTGCCCTGGCTTACTTCAGGCTGATAAGGGGTATAACAGGTATAAAATTCACTCCTCGATGCCAAATGGTCCACGATGGATGGAATATAATGTTCGTAAGCGCCAGCGCCTAAAAAAGAAATGTATGCATCGGTACTGATATTTCCTCCACTTAAATCCCGTAATACCCTTAATACTTCTGGTTCTGAAAGACCCTGATGAAGTGATAAGGAAAAATTCCGTAGGGGAGCAGGAATATCTTTAAGGAGCGATTCAAAGGAAGGTACCTTCATCTCTCCAAGCATCATTTCCCCGTCATGTTCAGTGTTTGGAATGTAATCCATTGCATCTCCGGTTCAATGTAAAATTTTTAAAACAATAACAATTACTCTGCATCGCCCAGGATAATATACACCCTACGGCAGCATACAATCAGATTATTTATCGGAGGTGTACAGGCTCTCTGTGTGATAATACTCTTGGATAGGTTTTACGTCAAGAATTCCGCTTTTCAGCGCCTCAATAGCCTTTGTAGCAGCAATAGCGCCAGCAACGGTTGTAAAATAAGGGATACGATGAATAAGAGCTGTTCGCCGTATAGAATAAGAGGCTTCCTGGGCAGCTTTACCTTCTATCGTATTAATGACAAGCTGGATTTCATTATTCTTGATATGATCAACAATGTTAGGTCTTCCTTCGATTACCTTCAAAGCACGGGTAACAGAAACATTATCCCCGGAAAGCACCATGGCAGTGCCTCGTGTAGCAACAATCTTAAATCCCATGTGTAAGAGTTTTTTTGCAATGGGTACCATGGACTTTTTATCCCGGTCCCTCACGCTCATAAATACCGTCCCGGTTAATGGGAGACTACAATCAGCGGCCATTTGTGATTTTGCATAGGCGCGGCCAAAATCCATGTCTAGTCCCATGACTTCACCGGTAGATTTCATCTCGGGTCCCAGTATCGTATCAACACCTTTAAATTTCAAAAAAGGAAATACTGCTTCTTTTACTG
The DNA here is from genome assembly GCF_030263775.1 of Candidatus Jettenia sp. AMX1. NCBI lineage: Bacteria > Pseudomonadati > Planctomycetota > Candidatus Brocadiia > Candidatus Brocadiales > Candidatus Brocadiaceae > Candidatus Jettenia > Candidatus Jettenia sp. AMX1. The sequence goes on along the minus strand of NZ_SZPP01000040.1, from coordinate 72,756 downwards.
CAACATGCTTCAACTTCATATTCATGGAGATGCTTAATTCGCTGAGTCTCTTTCCAGCGATCACCTTAGCCGCAATCTTGGCCATCGGAATACCTATCGCCTTGCTGACAAAAGGCACGGTTCTTGACGCACGGGGATTAACCTCCAGCACATAGACCATCTTATTTTTAATTGCATATTGTATGTTAATAAGTCCTATGACATTCAATGCCAGCGCAATAACCTGCGTTTGTTTTTTTAACTCATGAATAATATCTTTTTCGATAGAATATGGGGGCAGGGAGCAGGCGCTGTCTCCGGAGTGGATACCAGCCTCCTCAATATGTTCCATAATGCCACCGATAAATACCTCTTTACCATCACAAATTGCATCTACATCAATTTCTATGGCATCTTCTAAAAATTGATCTATCAAAACAGGATGTTCAGGCGAAACCTGCACAGCATGAGTAACATAATTCTCCAGACCCATTTCATCATAAACAACCCGCATGGCCCTTCCTCCCAGAACATAAGAGGGGCGAAGCATTACGGGATAACCTATTTTACTGGCAATAACTTTCGCTTCCGCATCAGAACGGGCACAACCATTATTCGGTTGCCTTAATTTTAGTTGATTCATTAAGGCTGCAAATCGTTCTCGGTCCTCGGCAATATCAATACTATCAGGAGAAGTTCCTAATATTTTTACTCCCTCTTTTTCTAAGGGCACTGCCAATTTTAGCGGAGTTTGTCCTCCAAATTGAACAATAATACCCTCTGGTTTCTCTTTATCAACAATCTCAAGAACGTCTTCCAGGGTAAGGGGTTCAAAATAAAGACGGTCTGAAGTATCATAGTCTGTGCTCACTGTTTCCGGATTACAGTTAATCATAATGGTCTCATAACCCAATTCTCTCAATGCGGAAACTCCATGAACACAACAATAATCAAATTCAATTCCCTGTCCAATCCGGTTAGGTCCACTCCCTAAGATAATAATCTTTTTTTCCCGTGTTGGCTCAGCCTCACAAGAGGTCTCATAGGTAGAATACAAGTAGGGTGTAAATGCTTTAAATTCTGCAGCGCAAGTATCTACATGCTTAAATACCGGTCTAATGGCTTCTTTTTGCCGGTACTGCCGTATAGTTTTTTCATCAACATTGCATAAATAAGCCAGATATTTATCTGAATATCCACATTGCTTTGCCTCAATGAGCATCTCTTTTTCTATGTTAAATCCATTATCACCCTGATAAAGAGAGGCCTGTGAGAGGTTATCCCTGTGCTTTGGCCATTTCTGTTTTATCTCAACTTCCAGATCTAGTACTTGTTTAATATTATAGAGGAACCAACGATCAATATGTGTCCATGTAAATATCTCGTCCAGATTAACACCAAGCCGTATTGCATCAGCAATATACCACAGCCTATCAGGATTTGGGACCATCAATTTTCCTCTCAAAAACTCTAACCGCTGTTTTGTAGACCATTTGTCGCTTCCCAAAGGCCATAAAGTCTCAAATCCATACCGTCCGATTTCTAACGAGCGAATGGCTTTCCCTATAGCTTCCTTAAAAGTCCTTCCGATAGCCATAACTTCTCCTACAGATTTCATATGAATGGTAAGCGTAGGATCAGTATCCGGAAACTTCTCAAAATTAAATCGTGGTACTTTTACGACACAGTAGTCAATAGTTGGTTCAAAGCATGCAGGTGTATAACGAGTAATATCGTTAGGAATTTCATCAAGGGTGTACCCCACAGCAAGTTTCGCTGCAATTTTAGCAATCGGAAACCCGGTTGCCTTCGATGCCAGGGCAGAACTTCGCGAGACCCTTGGATTCATCTCAATTGCCAATACTTCTCCATCTTCCGGATTAACGGCAAACTGAATATTGGACCCCCCGGTTTCTACCCCAATCTCCCGGATAATCTTAATTGCCGCATTACGCATAAACTGATATTCAACATCGGTAAGCGTTTGGGCAGGAGCCACCGTAATGCTATCACCGGTATGCACACCCATTGGATCAAAATTCTCAATAGAGCATACGATTACAACATTGTCTTTTAAATCGCGCATCACCTCAAGCTCATATTCCTTCCATCCAAGAACTGAGCGCTCTATCAGTACTTCATGCACCGGACTTGCATCTAAAGCTATCTTAATATATTCTTTATATTCTTCGATATTATAAGCAGCATTTCCACCAGAACCTCCCAGGGTGAATGAAGGCCGGATAATAGCGGGAAAACCGATCTTATCAATAATCTCCATTGCCTCATCGTACGAATGAGCATAACCACTTTCAGGCACTGAAATACCAATCCGTTTCATCGCTAATTTAAACAGTAGCCGGTCTTCAGCCTTTTTAATGGCTTCCAGTTTAGCGCCTATCAGTTCTACGCCATACTCATCCAATACCCCTTTTTCTGCAAGCTGAACGGCCGTATTCAGACCGGTTTGACCACCGAGTGTTGGAAGTAATGCCTGAGGACGTTCCTTTGCAATAATCTTTGCTACTATTTCATGGGTAATTGGCTCAATGTAAGTCTTATCGGCAATCTCAGGATCTGTCATAATGGTGGCGGGATTACTGTTTACAAGAACAACGTTGTATCCCTCTTCTCTGAGCGCTTTGCAGGCCTGAGTACCCGAATAATCAAACTCGCAGGCTTGACCAATAACAATCGGGCCAGAGCCAATGATAAGGATTTTCTCTATGTCTGTTCTCTTAGGCATATATTTTTAAAAGGCCAAAATGATGTCGTTTTTTTACTACATGGGTTTAGGGGTTTCAGGAGACCTTGTATTGAATTCTCACCTATACGATGAGGTTCTTGATACTATCTTTCATGTTTCATCATCTCAATAAATTGTTCAAATAAATAGGTTGCATCGTGTGGACCTGGCGACGCCTCCGGATGATATTGCACGGAAAAGGCAGGTATAGAATGACATCTTAACCCCTCCACCGATTTATCATTAAGATTCAGATGGGTAATCTCTACATCACCGTAAGGGCTTTTTTGTCTGGTGCCTTGAGACGGACTTGTTACAGCAAAGTTGTGATTTTGCGCGGTAATCTCAACCTTTTTGGTTGCCAGGTCTATTACCGGTTGGTTCCCGCCATGATGTCCAAACTTAAGTTTATACGTCTTTAGTCCTAAGGTAAGCGCAAGAAGTTGATGCCCAAGACAAATCCCAAATACTGGTTTCTTACCCAGCAAACCCTTAATATTTTCAATCATATAAGGAACGGCTTCCGGATCACCAGGGCCATTGGAAAGTACAACTCCATCAGGATTCATATCAAAAACAGTTTGAACTGGTGTGTGAGCAGGAACTACAAGAACCGAACAACCGGCATCCCTTAGTTTTCTTAAGATATTATATTTTACACCACAGTCATAAACGACAACCTTATATCTTTTAGACTCTTTCAAGTCCTTATCAACATCCTGCCACTCATATACGTCACTACATGTCACTGTTTTTACAAGATCCGATCCGGCTAATCCGGGTGATGCCTGTATCTTTTGTATAAGACTTGCAATATCAAAATCGGTGGTAGAAATAATACCTTGCTGTACACCACAATCACGTATATGTGTTGTTAATCTCCTGGTATCTATTCCCTGGATACCTATAACTCCATTTTTCTTAAGAAAATCATCTAAACTAATCTGTGAACGCCAATTACTCGGAAAAGGACTGCACTCCTTGGTAATAAAACCCTCCAGGAATAGTTTTCTCGACTCGTAATCTTTTTGATTGATTCCATAATTACCAATCAAAGGATAGGTCATAACAACCATCTGTCCTTTATAGGAAGGATCGGTAAGAATCTCCTGATAGCCCATCGTACTTGTATTAAAAACAACCTCACCTATGGCCTCGCCAGAGGCGCCAAGAGAGAAACCTTTAAAAACTATCCCATCTGCCAGGACAAGTATTGCCTTTTTTTTATCCATACTATTTCTATATTATTCTATACAATACAATAAAAGCCTTTCGACCCCTAAAGTTCATACCAATTGCTCACTGGACGCTAAATCGTACTAATAAAACAAGATGATGTCAAGCCAAAGTTTTTTGCTTGACTAACATGACGCCTTTGCTATATTAAACCGTATTATCACAGCAATTAATTATGCTGCGAGGTTTTAACCTGTCCAAATAATAGTCTGTGTGGTTTTCACATAAGCAGGCTGACCATAAGGGTCGAATGCTACATTTGCTTCTTTCACTGCGCCCCTTTAGAGAATGCAAGAGAGAATAATGCTCTCATTTTCCTTAAGATCTTCAAGGTATGCCAATTTACCATGTTTATAAGTTACCGTTTATGTAAATTTTACTTGATAAAACTATGTCTTATGTAAATTTTAAGACTTCCGGGAGATCTCTCATCGCGATACATTATTTAATAGCAGCACCCCCTACGAGCAGTATGAGTTTTATCAATTCACACCGAAAAGGTAAACAATATGCCTTTAGCACATCATTATCAGCTTACAGGGCTAACAAAGGAGAATCTTACCCTCTATTCAAAATGAAATTGAGCTTGTGTCATAACTCCTATGGAAAACAGCGCAAATTCTTTAATTGAGGTTTCTCCATGTTAACCCTCTCTAACAAAATCAGTCTTAGCAGAATATTTTTTATTCCCCCGCTTGTGTTTTGCATCACACAAGTACAGCATAATAGCCACTACCGATATGCCTGCCTCTTCATCATGCTTGTGATTGGGTTAAGCGATATGCTCGATGGCTATGTAGCACGGAAGAGAAATGAGATAACAAAACTGGGAGGATATCTTGATCCTGTTGCTGATAAACTTGTTCTGATGATCTCTTGCATCATACTCTCTTCTGATCGCATATGGCCGGAACCCAGATTTCCCAATTGGATTCCAACGGTTATTGTCTGTAGGGATCTTTTACTCATGCTTGGCACTATGGCGCTACTTCTTGTTACCGGGAGAATGAATTGCAAACCAACAATACTGGGTAAGGTATCGACATGCTTTCAAATTATTGCTATTATATCCGTACTTATCGGAAATCATGTTCCTCTCCCGGCTCTCATTACTATCTGGTGGACAACCGTAGTTTTCACCTTTATCTCCGGTCTTTTCTATATGTATAGAGGTGTAAAACAACTATAATTGACTATTTCATAGGAAAGAAAGTACAAGATATAGGTCGGGCTTTAGCCTTGCCAGGCAAACCTGCTCCGTAATTGAAATTCCTATACACTAAATGAAAAGACTTTACAATATCTATCTTTTTTACTATTATTTATAAATAAAATTTACATTACTTTCCTGAAGTATAAGAGGTATTTTAATGCGATTTAACACAATACAAGAAGCCGTAGAAGACCTTAAACAGGGTAAGATGGTTATCTTAATAGATGATGAAAATCGTGAGAATGAAGGGGACCTCATCATTGCTGCTGAAAAAATTACCCCTGAAGTCGTTAATTTCATGCTCATGCATGCACGTGGCATCGTTTGCATAGCAATTGATGCCGAACGGGCAGAAAAGCTTAATCTTTATCCCATGGTGAGTAACAATACATCAAACTTCCAAACACCTTTTACCGTCTCTGTCGATGCCAGAAAGAATATTACAACGGGTGTTTCTTCGAAAGACCGGGCTACAACAGTATTGACTATTCTTGATGATAAAACAACGCCAGAAGATCTTGTCAGACCTGGTCATATGTTTCCACTAAAAGCACAAAAGGGCGGGGTACTGGTAAGGACAGGACACACAGAAGGTGCAGTCGACCTAACCCGCATTGCAGGGCTTAAACAAGCTGCGGTTATCTGTGAGATTATGACAGAAGATGGGAATATGGCTAAACTTCCGGAACTAAGAAAATTCGCTGAAAAATACCATCTGAAAATCTGTACCATCGCTGATATTATTAAATACCGCCATGAACAGGAGCGATTAATCGAAAAGCGTGTTACCGTAAAGTTACCTACTATCTATGGAAATTTTACTCTCCACCTTTACCGCTCATTTGTTGACGAATATCTCCATTTAGCCCTTTGCCTTGGTGTTGGCAATGAGAGTGGAACCAGCCCTTCTCCTTTGCATACGGAACCTGTACTGGTTAGAGTTCACGATGAATGTTTAACGGGAGATATCTTTGGCTCTCTGCGTTGTGACTGCGGGGAACAGCTTCACAATACCTTGAGAATGATACAAGAAAATGGAAAAGGGGTATTGCTCTACATGCGACAGGAGGGCCGTGGAATCGGTCTGGAAAATAAATTGCATTCTTATTTATTACAAGAGAATGGCTTAGATACCGTTGAGGCAAATGAAAAACTAGGATTTCCCGCTGACAAGAGAGATTATGGTATTGGTGCGCAAATCTTAAGAGACCTGGGCATAACGAAGATGAAATTGCTTACCAACAATCCAAAAAAATTTGCAGCGCTTGCCGGATACGGACTGGAAATCGTAGAAAGAATATCTATCGCTACAGAGCCAAAAGAGGAAAATAAGCATTACCTCCGGACAAAAAAAGAAAAACTGGGGCATATGATAGAAATTGTATAATCAGCCATTTTCGTGAGGTATTTTACACCCTGGTGAACGTGCTCCCCTCATTCCACACATAAGTAGGATATCCTTATCCTTCTAAATTCTTGTCCTTATACAAAAATTTATCCTGGTATCGTTATTCCTTTTTTCTTCGTTACTTCGGCAGCTTCCTCATAACCTGCATCTGCATACCTTGCAATCCCCATCCCAAAGTCTGCTGCTAAAACCTTTTCAAGTCTCTCATCCCTCTCTTTTGTACCATCAGCTACAATAGCCATACCGGCATGGAGTGAGTTGCCAATTCCTACATTGCCCCCGTGATGAAAACTTACCCAACTAGCGCCATTCGAAGAGTTGAGAGAAAAGTTTATGAGCGGCCAATCAGCAATAGCATCGCTGCCATCTTTCATATTCTCAGTTTCCTGGTATGGGGATGCTCCGGATCCGCAATCGAAGCAATCTCTGCTCATAACAACAGGAGCTTTGAGAATACCCTTTCTCACCATATCATTAATTATCAAACCTAGCCTGATACGCTCACGGTATCCTAACCAGCAGACCCTGCCTGGAAGCCCTAGCTGGGGGGCTTTCTCTCTGGCTAGCGTTATCCATTTCACCAGCGATGTATCTTCAGAAAAATTTTTGATAACTGCTTCATCGATCTTTTCAATATCCGCTATGTCACCTGACAATGCTACCCACTGCAATGTTCCTTTCCCCTGGCAGAATAGAGGACGTATAAACGCAGATATAAAACCGGGATACCAATACCTTCCTTCAGAATCTCTCATTGATACACCAGCCATCTCCGCCTGAGACCTCAGATTATTCCCATAATCAAAACATACAGCTCCGTTTCTCTGCATCGTGAGAATTGCTTTTGCATGATCGATAATGGCATCTAATACCTTTTCCCTATAAACTCGTTTATTTTTTTCTCTTAGCTTATCGAGTTCCTTTCTATCGCCGATTGGCAAATAAGACATCAAATCATGAGCGGGGGTTTGATCTGTAACAACATCAGGGATAATATTTCGATTGATCAGTTCAGGATAAATAACAGCCGCATTTCCAACCAGCCCTACTGATAAGGGATGTTGTTTGGATTTTGCATCTAAGATCCAACCAAGCGCTTCATCAAGATTATCCGTTATCTTATGGCAATACCCCTCCTTGATCTTTTTCTCTATACGTTCCCTTCGCATTTCTACGCAGAGGATCACACCTTCATTCATTGTTACGGCCAATGGTTGAGCTCCGCTCATACCTCCCATACCCGATGTAAGCACAAATTTACCTTTCAGGGTTTCTGCCTGAAAGATCTTCCTTGCAAGAGCCGCAAAGGTTTCGTATGTACCCTGCAAGCTCCCCTGTGTACCGGTGTAAATCCAACTTCCCGCCATCTGACTGTACATGGCAAGGCCCTGCTCATCACAGGTATCGAATACCTCCTGCTTAGCCCATGCAGGAGTCAAATTCGAATTTGCAATGATAATGCGTGGCGACCAATCATGAGTCTTTGCAATATATACCGGCCTGCCTGATTGAATACACAGCGTCTCATCTTTTTTCAATGTTTTCAAAATACTGATAATTCTTTGGTATTCCTTCCAGTTCCTTGCAGCGCGGCCGCTGCCCCCATAAACAATAAGCTCTTCTGGCTGGGTAGCCACATCAGGGTCGAGAGTATTCGTAAACATCCGCAAGGCTGCCTCACTATCCCAGTTCTCACAGGTAAGATTTGCACCTCTGGGTGCCTTAACAGGCATCTGCGGTCTACATTCATAAAACATTGGTCGCACCATAAAAGTCTATTCCTTTTCAATTATTCCCCAGGTAAAAATTTAGCCAATTCCTGCATCCACTTCCATGTTTCGTTCTTTACATCCTCAGCTTCAACACCGTCTTTAAATGAATCTTCGTTGTCTTCAATAAAGCAATAAACCTTCCCTAAAAATTCTTTCAGGTCTGACACCTGTTTTAAGATATCCATATATGGTTTCCCTCCATAAAAAGGCCCCTTGCAATCTGGTAAATAACAAACTCCGGAATTATAAGATACAGAAGCGTAATCCTGTTTTAAACTCTTCAGAAGAAAATGTTATTCCTTATGAGAAACGAACAAAGGGATAGTTTTGTTATAATCTGTTCTACCTTCTCTTGTGTATAATCAAAAAATTTCTCAATGAAATATACCATACATTCCTTATGCAATGCAAACAGTTCTTGATACACAGGTAATATAATCGCTTATATGCGCGGATTGTCAGGACTAAAACTAAACCCCCTGCCTTGCTCTATTTTTTCTCTTATTGGCATATCGTTTAAAAATGAGGGAATGTCATCCTTTTTCTTTTATTTTTTCAATCCTAAACATTTCCTCCCTTATTGTGCCATGTCTCACTTTTGCGATATCACGCCGTTGTGCCATGTCTCACTTTTCATCATTTTATTCTTGTAATCCAGTGGTTATATGCATGTATCAATACTCAATGTAAAATACAATAAAACAATTCTTTATAACATTTTCTTTACCTGTGTTTTTCTGATCCAAATGATCTTCTATGGCTCAATTTATGATAATTATAGTATGTACTGGCTTACAATCCACTATGATGTAAACAGTAAAAGAATAACTACGGAGCATTTTTCCTTAGGTTATCTATAGCTTTTCTGCCAAAATAATATTAAACTATTTTTATATTCCTTATAGGTATGGCATAAATTTTTCTGAATAGTCTTTTATACCTTAAAAATTCCTGCAACCAACTCATCAAACAGGGGAAGAGAAACATCATACTTATATAAGTATAAGCTCAAGAGATAATACTATGAATAATGAACTTACTTTAAAGATAACAGGTGAAGCAGGTCAGGGAATGCTAACGATAGGATCAGCATTATGTAAAATATTTGAGAATGCCGGGTTTTATCTTTTTGCTAATAATGATTATATGTCGAGAATACGCGGGGGTAACAACTTTCTTCAATTAAGAATTTCAGACAGACCATTATATACACTACGGCAGAACATTGATATCACCGTAGCATTAGATAGCAAGAGCGTTAGCATGCATAAAGAAGATGTATCTCGCGACGGTGTAATTATCTTAGATAAGAAAAGATTTCATATCTCTGAAGAAAACAGTATATTTCTCGACATACCGATGTATGACATGGCAAAAGAGATAGGAAATGAACTATTTGTTAATTCAATTGCTTGCGGGCTTTTGACAGAAATGACAGGAATAGAATTTCACTATATAGATAAAGTATTAAGGGCTGCATTTTCTGATAAAAAAGAGGATATAATAAACAAGAATATAGACGCTGCTCAGGCTGGATACGATTTTGCTAAAAATAATTTTAAACGAAATACCTTTAAAATAAAAAGAGGCAATGCCAAAGATACACTCTTAATGACTGCCAACGATGCAATAGTATTGGGCGCAATCTCTGCAGGATGTAAATTTTATTCTGCATACCCGATGACACCTTCCACAGGCATTATGGATCTTATGGCTCATTATGCAAAAAAATTTCACATGGTTGTTGAACAAGCAGAAGATGAGATTGCAGCTATAAACATGGCAATTGGCGCATCGTATGCGGGAGTTCGCTCCATGACGGGCACTTCTGGCGGAGGATTTTCACTCATGGTAGAAGGCTTAAGCCTTGCCGGTATGACCGAAACGCCCATTGTCATTTATGAAGGACAGAGGCCTGGCCCCGCTACTGGTTTTCCCACAAGGACAGAACAGGGAGACCTTGCATTCCTGCTTTCGGCAGGCCACGGTGAGTTTGCAAGGGTAATATTCTCGCCAGGCACGATAGAGGAGGCGTTTTATCTAACGATCAAGGCATTTAATATTGCAGAAAAATTCCAGATCCCGGTATTAATCATGTCAGATCAGCATCTGGCAGATTCTTACAGGAATATTGAGATGTTTGATTTGAGTAAAGTAAAAGTACAAAGGTATATCATATCAAAGGAAGATTCCAGAGGAATCAAGGATTATAAAAGATATCAATTTACGGAATCGGGCATATCTCCCCGGGCGATACCTTCATGGATAAACGATCCCATATATGCCGATAGTGATGAACACACTGAAGAGGGACACATAACCGAGGATGCCGGAATACGCACCATGATGGTTGAAAAAAGATTCTCCAGGAAAATGGCTGGTCTTTCAAAAGAGATAGAAAAGCCCAAAGCGTTCGATGTAAAAGGGGCCGATTGTATTTTGATTGGTTTCGGTTCTACGTATGGCGTATTAAAAGAAGCAAAGGAATCGATAACGAACAAAAAAATAGGTTTTATTCATCTGCCTCAGGTTTGGCCTTTTCCCGCAGCCGAGATGATTGAATTACTACAAGGAGCAAAAAAAATCATTGTTGTAGAAAATAATGCCGGAGCTCAACTTGCCCGGCTGTTAAAACAGGAAACAGGAATTAAAGCCGATAAATCTCTATTAAAATTTGATGGCAGGCCCTTTAATTTAGATTTTCTTATCCAGCATATCGAGCAGGAGAAATAATATGCCAGAGGCCAAAGATCTGAAGACAAACGATGAGATAGCATGGTGTCCGGGGTGTGGAAATTTCGGCATTTTAAATGCAATGAAAAAGACTATCGCCAGGCTTGATAGAAATCCGAAAGATATCGTGTTTGTCTCTGGAATAGGTCAGGCTGCAAAACTGCCTCACTATATCAAATGCAACTGTTTTAATGGTCTTCACGGCAGAGCGCTTCCTGTTGCAGCAGCGATAAAAATGGCAAATCATACCTTAACGGTATTGGTTAGCACAGGAGACGGAGACTGTTACGGAGAAGGCGGAAACCATTTTATCCACAACATAAGAAGGAATATTGATATTACGGTAGTTGTCCATAATAATCAGATATACGGCCTCACAAAAGGACAAGCTTCACCTACCACAGATCCGGGGTATGAGACAAAATTTCAGCCGGAAGGAGTAATTTTAGAGCCCCTGTATCCCTTAGAGATGGCAATTGCCATGGGAGCAGGATTTGTTGCAAGGGGATATGCCCTTGATTTAGAGCATCTTTCCTGGTTAATACTTGAAGGAATACATTATAAAGGCTTTGCCTTAATAGATGTATTGCAACCTTGTGTAACATTTAACAAAAAGAACACCTTTGACTGGTACTCGAAGAGGGTTTATAAGATCAATGATGATAGTTCGTATAATCCTCAGGATAAAATATCGGCATTCCGGAAGGCATCTGAGTGGGGGGATAGGATTCCCATTGGAATAGTTTATAAAACCGAAAAAGAAACCTATGAGGAAAGGAGTGGAATCAAGAAAAGACCTCCCCTCGTAGAAGAACAGATAGAAAATATTGATATAAGAGAAGCACTAAAAGAATTTATATAAATTAGGTTGGGTTTTAAAAGACAAAACCCAACGACTTTTTACCCACCCCCCCTCAATCCCCCTCCCAGGAGGGGAATTTTTGATTCCCCTCTTGAGAGGGGTTAGGGGGTGTGTTAATGGCATAATGATAAACTTTCAATTTCCTATACATTAAGGGTTAGGGGAGGGTGGTTGTCCTTTTCCTTCACCCCCACCTAACCTCCCCCATCAAGGGGGAGGAACTCTTTGTTTGAATTTCCTAAGCATTAAAATATGCCTTCGGCAACCTTTTATACCCCGAAGACACAAAGGCATAAAGAAAAACCCTGGTATTTTAGTGACTTTGTGGCACTTTACATTTCCTAAACGTTACATTAAGCAGAAGGGATATCTATGCAAATAAAAGCAACCTTTAAGGGAAAACCGGTAACCTTAGTAGGAAGGAAGCTGCAAGAGCAAGTAAAAGCGCCTAATTTTAAAGTCACATCCGGAGAATTACAAGAAATAACACTTGATGATTTTAAGAAGAAGATAAAAATTATCACGTCTTTCCTCTCCCTCGATACCCCTGTTTGCGATTTACAGGTAAAAGAGTTTAACAAAAGAGCCACTCAAGTATCTGAAGAAACGGTAATCTTGGGAATAAGTAAGGACTTACCCTTCGCTCAAAAGAGGTTTTGTGAAACAAACAACATTAAAAACGCCTTCATTCTATCCGACTATAAGTATTCTTCCTTTGGTATAAACTACGGAGTCCTTATAAAAGATCTCAATCTTTTAGCAAGGTCCGTCATTATTCTGGATAAAAGTAATGAAGTCCGATACGTTCAGATAGTTGAAGAGTTAACACATCCACCTGATTATGATGACGTTGTAAAAAATTTACATGAAATAGTAAAAAATCCGGAATTGCCTATCAAGGAAACAGTTCCTGCCCATTGTAAGCCCTGCGAAGGGGGTACTCCTCCTTTACCGGAAGAAACTATTGAGAGATTAATTCCTCTGTATCAGGATTGGGAATTAGTTGAAGGACAAAAACTTAAGAAAGAATTCAAATTCAAGGATTTTATAGAGGCAAAGTATTTTCTTGATCTCATCTCTGTCATCGCTGAAGAGCAGGGACACCACCCTACCCTGACTTTAGTATATAACAAATTAAGGATTACCCTAACTACGCATGCAGCCGGGGGGTTAACAGAAAATGATTTTATCATGGCAAGGATTGTTGATGAATTACAGTAGATAAATCAAAATAATTTAGCGGGTCTATTCATTTCGTTTCGTCGTTTACGGGAAATAGTAATAAAGGAAGGAACAAGCAATGAAAATAGCTGTACTTATCGAAGATCATTATCAGATTCTGGAAGTCTGGTATCCTTACCTGCGTTTACGTGAAGAGGGTATTGAGACAGTGTTTGTAGGTACCGGTACAAAAAAGTCATATGAGAGCAAAGAAGGATACCCTGCACAAGAGGAACTCTCAATAAAAAATATAAATACCCATGATTTTGAAGGAGTTATTATCCCTGGCGGTTATGCGCCTGATGTCCTAAGGCGTTATGAGGAAATAAATACCTTTGTGAAAACTATGCATCAAAAGGGAAAACTCGTTGCTGCAATTTGCCATGCTGGTTGGGTTTTAGTTTCAGCCGGGATACTAAAGGGTAAAAAGGCAACATGTTTTTATGCGATAAAAGATGATGTTGTAAACGCAGGCGCTGAATTTCTTGATAAGGAAGTTGTAGTAGACGGTAACTTAATCACCTCACGCAATCCTTTTGATTTACCTGCATTTTGCACTCAAATTGTAAAATTCCTAAAACAGCATAGATAAAGGAGATATTATATGTATATGGTAGGTTGGTTAATCGATATACTTATCATTGGTTTTGTGGTCTATTTTTTTCTGGAATACAAAACAAACAAACGCTACCAACACTACAAAAAAGTTAATCCCGAAGAGTCAACTTTGGATATTTTAAAAAGACGCTATGCCAGAGGAGAAATTACCGATATGGAATTTGAAAAAATTAAGAATAAATTAAAAGATGATTTATGGAAGAAAGACATAGTTTCTTAAATTTTAAGATGCTCTTTCATATATGTTTCATACTATGGAAGGAGAAATTACATGTTTTGGTTTCACGGGCCTTTTAGTTGGTTACTTTTTTTTCTCGTAATTGGCATGGTGGCTTATTTGGTTATCAGATACACACCTATTCTAACGAAAAGAGGTGCAAAAAAAAGCCTTGCCGGTAGTGTTGGAGAATCGCCTTTAGAGATTTTGGAGAAACGTTTTGCCAGGGGGGAAATTACTGAAGAGGAATTTGACAAGATTAAGAAAAAACTGGAATAAGCATAAGGGTGAAAGATTTGCAGGAACAGAGAAATGCGCACTCCTTTGTAAATAACATATAATTCACTTCTAATTTATACAGGGAAGGAGATATGAGATGTTTTGGTGGTTTAATCCGTTTACCTGGTTAATCTTTTTTTGCGTAATTGGTGTAGCAGTTTATTTAATTATAAAATACGAACTTGTGGTAACGAGCAAAGGTGTGAGAAAAAGATTTGAAACCGAAACCAAAGAATCAGCTTTAGAAATCTTAGAAAAGCGATTGGCCAGAGGAGAGATTACCGGAGAAGAGTTTGAAATGATTAAAAAAAAATTGGAAGAAACATAAGGATGGGATAGTTATAAGAATAGAGAAGGATGTATTCCTGCATAAGAGCAAATCTTCGTGGCTGCTTTTAATGTAGAGTAGGGCAAGGCTAAAGCCTCGCCCTACATCTTCGTTTTTTCACGAGTCGCTGTCAAGGGTGGCTTATTTTAAAAAATGCGGATAAAATATGGCCAATATGATAGATAAGATTATTACTATCTTAGGAAATAACGCTAAATACCTTTTAGAGCATACATGTACTACCATTACGAAAGACAACTTGCATCTGCCAGGACCTGATTTTGTTGATAAAATTTTTGCTCTATCAGACAGGCCGAACAGGGTTTTAAGAACCTTACAGGAGATTTTTGATCAGGGGAGACTTGCGGGCACAGGATACCTTTCAATACTGCCGGTGGATCAAGGTGTAGAGCACTCAGCAGGTTCTGCCTTTGCGCCAAATCCGCTCTATTTCGATCCGGAAAATATTGTGAAACTTGCTATTGAAGGAGGTTGTAACTCAGTTGCTTCAACGCTGGGAGTTTTAGGAGCTGTCTCACGAAAATATGCTCATAAGATTCCCTTTATCCTGAAAATTAACCACAATGAGCTTCTAAGCTATCCGAACTCTTATGATCAAACCCTGTTTGCATCCGTTGAACAGGCGTTTGATATGGGAGCCGTAGGGGTAGGAGCTACGGTATACTTTGGTTCAGAAGAATCACGCAGACAAATAGAAGAGATTCGTGATGCATTCGAATGCGCACATAACTTAGGCATGTTTACCGTACTCTGGTGCTACCTGCGGAATGAGAATTTTAAAAAGGATGGCATTAACTACGAGGAATCCGCAGATTTAACAGGACAGGCAAATCATCTGGGAGTTACCATAGAAGCAGACATTATAAAGCAGAAACAACCCATGAATAACGGTGGGTATACTGCACTCAGGTTCGGTAAAACACATCCCCTTGTTTATAAGCAACTAACTTCTGATCATCCAATAGATTTGGCACGATATCAAGTGGCAAACTGTTATATGGGAAGGATTGGTCTTATTAACTCCGGTGGACCTTCTGGCGAAAACGATCTACAACAAGCGGTAAAGACGGCTGTGATAAACAAAAAAGCAGGTGGCATGGGACTGATTACGGGTAGAAAGGCATTTCAGAAACCGATGAAAGAAGGGGTTGAACTCTTGCATGCTGTGCAAGATGTCTATCTCGCGAAAGAAATAGACATAGCATAGCAGATGAAAAAATGGATTCTCAATATACCTCTTTCGTTGCCCTGTATCTTTCCTATTTATTGAGGTGCAAGTATTGCGGTAAAACTCTTATGTCTTTATAGCAACTTACCGAGGGGACCAAGATCTACATTCAGGTCTTCCGTTTTTAAACCAAATTGAGATTTAAGTTCTTCCATTTTTTCTGCTAATTTCATAAAAGTAATACCCAGATTATTTACCTCTTCCCTGCTCAATGTGCCGCTATCAATACGCCTGATAGCCTGGCGTTCCAGAAGTTCGCGAAGTAATTCAATAACCGTAAGCACTAATTTTGCAAGCCCCTTACTCACATCCTTCTGGTCAATATTGATATGATTTGGTAAAATGTTTTTTTTCCCATCTGACATGATACAGCTAAATATATCCGGTGCATTCGTTTCAATAGTAGGCATAAATACCTCCAAGGGTGGTATGAGACTTCCTCAAAAAAATGCTTTTTTCGTATAGAGAATCAGCTACTTTCAATCTTCAATGTTGCGTCAAAATACTGTGTTTGCATCTTTTTCGATTGAAAAATCCCTTTATACAAACACCTTGTTTTGTCAATTTTATCAATTTCTTCGGCATATTCCTTTAAGAGCTTATCCAGGGTTCCTTTGTAAAAGGTTCGAGCCATTTCAAGTTCTTTTTCGGTTGCATACACGCTATACCATAAAATGAAATTTTGTTTTTCAAGCTCTTTGCTGTCCATTTTTTATTCCTCGTATCTTATTTCTTAGATTCGAGTATTTCTATACGCTTTTTGAGTGCCTCTAACTCATCTGCATTCTGTACCGTAGTGGATTGAGAGTTGAAATCCTTATTGGTAATCCACCAATCCATACCCATCTCTTTTGCCTTCTCCACAGAGGCAATCATAAGGCGTATCTGAATGGTCAAGAGTTCAATATCAACAAGCTTAATCTTAATATCGCCCGCAATAACAAGTCCTTTATCTAAAATTCGCTCTAACACATCGGCAATCGTTGCAGAATTTGTTGATTGATTTATAACTCCACGCTGTTTGTCCATATTCGGCCTTTCCTGTTTTAGATTATCTGTGGACTCTGTTTCTCCCAACCTAATCTCTTTACTGAATGGGATAGCACAGATAGTCTATTTGTCCGTTCAACATTATTTACAGATCTCCATTAGAGACAGCGCCGGTTGACGATGGTTACTGTAAAGAGATTTCATTTGTATGTTTCCCGGTTAAATCGCTGGGCGGATGATTCTGATTGTGCCTGTCTTGCAGTTTCCACGGAGGTTAACAAAGCCTTCAATCCTATGTATATCAGATCAATATTAGCCACGGAGATAGTAATATCACCGTGTATTACAACACCGGTGTTAAGAACACGATCCAGCGTCTCACAGAGGGAAATATGCTGATTTTCCAAGAATGAAGGGGTTGCTAAACCTTCAGTTCTTTTTTCTATCAGTTCCTTTTCCTCTGCAGACAAATGGACCCATGGCTGATTTTGTATCTGATCATTTCCCTGTCGTAATTCACCCTCACCCATACCCTCCCCCTGAAAGGGAGAAGGATGGGGAGGAGGTAATTCCGGATCTGTAATAAGAAAAAAGCGTTCCCTCAGCATTGAAAACACTTTATGAAATAGCTTAAACAGGTTCTTCAAAATATCCATACCATTGTTACCATCCAATAAAATATTCTTTGATTGTACTTTCTTTCATACCTTAATTGAGGGCATCTCCGTATAACTTCTTTCCTAGTGATTGTAATGCTTTTATTCCTACAATCTCTCCCTCCTGTTTATGAATGATGCATAAGGAATCAACGGGAAACAATTTTTTGAAAACATAAAGCATCTTTTCCTCATATACAATCCTGTTTACACAAACAGGACATTCAGCACCGATGATGTCCTTTCCCGGATATGGATGTACCATATTTAAAATCCCCTGCTCAATGGGAATTTTTAGTCTCTTTACAGCCTCTAAAAGATCTTTTGTTTCTTCGTAGGCCATTTCGGTTGGAATAGCAATGGGAATAAAGAGAGATTTTTCCTTATCATGGAGTAAGGTTAAAAGTTTTTTTATCTTTTTTGATAGATCTACCAAAAAAGCCGAAATCTTCGGCATACGGACATTGTTTTTATATTTTAAAAAGAGATTAAAAAAAAATTTTAACCAATCAAGCGTTAGCTCCGGCATTTCTAAAAATCGTATGAAATGTCCTGTTGGAGCTGTATCAAGAATAAAGATGTCGAAACTCCCTTTATCCATGTAATCAATAATTGAGGTGATAGCCATAACTTCGTCAATGCCAGGTGGTGTTATCTCTATAAGAGATTCCATAATCTCCTTCTCGAACACTACGTGAACAGAAGCATCTCTTTTTGTGAAAGCTGTCATAAAATCCCGGATCTCTTCTGAGTAAAGAAGCTTTAGTTTTTGATACTCTTCTTCTGCATTCATTTCCTGAATGGATAGATTATGAAGAGATAAACCATCACCTCCAATCACTACATCCAGACAATCTGAGAGTGAATGAGCCGGATCTGTTGAAAAAAGTAATATACGCTTTTCCGGATAAGAATTTGACAATGACAGCGCCGTCGCGCATGCTAGAGTTGTCTTACCAACACCTCCTTTACCACTAAACAGTAAAAATTCCAGGCTGGATTTTAGCGCAGGCAATCGCTTCATCTCATTCGAGAATACCTTCATTCCTCCTGGCTCATTTTTATGAAGAGGAAATTCAGGGAAATCCCCTGTCTGTTTTGGAAGCAAGGAACTCAAGCGGGTATCGCCCGGAAATTCTCCTAAACTGCCATTTTGAACACCTTGATTATTATCTTGAGTCAGGCAAAAAGCTTCATCAGCATGCATAATATTTTGTTTTCTGAGGGCAAAGCATTCATCTCCATAACAATTATTTTGCACAGGATATGTATCCTTGATCTTATATTTTGCTGTAAAAATTTCTTTTTGCAGCGAATCATTTACCTCTCCTCTGGTTATTTCTTTTAAGGGAGGTACGGGAGAATGGATCATGAGGTTGCTTCTTTCCCTGGTATCATCTTGATGGAAAGAATTCACCATCGCTTGTGCAAACTTTAGTAATGACTCTTTTCCCTGAATTTCAGCATTGTATAAAGGCATACGTAAGAGATTATATCCATGTAGGGAAGATTTTATCTCATCAACATGCTTTGCTTGCCGTGAATACTGTGTGCTGCAGAAATAACAATCACTTACGGGATAAACGCGGTTAATAATAACCGTCTTTACCGGAACTTTATATTTCTTTAAAACAGACAAAAAACGCTGTGTTTCTTTCATACTCAAAATTTCTGGCAACATTACTGGCACAAACTCACATGACTTATCCTGCAGCATACGCTCAATCTTTTTTGCACCCTTTATAAATGCTTCAATAAATGCATCGGCGTCATCGGGTTGATAGCGCTTTACATACAGCTTTGATAAATATCGATGCTTCTCCATCATCAAGTTGAGAACGTAGGTCCACTTCTTTACGAGATAAGGCATTTGCATGAATTTCATAGTATGCCCGGTTGGTGCAGTATCAAGTATAATACTATCATAAGCATTACTTTCTGTTAAATTCGCCAATTCTATCATTCCCATCAATTCGTCTATTCCGGGTAACGAAATGGAAAGAAGATTAGAAATGTCAGCCTCATCAAGAAAACTACCTCTATTGATTATTTTCTTAAGTGCGCTACTATACTTTTCGATAAATTTCTGGAAAGATATCCGTGCATCTATCTCCCATACCTTAAGATTATCGAAATCGTTTGTATTCTTCAGGCTATCCATAAGGGAGTGTGCAGGATCAAGAGAGGCTAGCAGGATGCGTTTTTGTGGATTTTTATCTGCAAGATAGAGTGCAGTTGCTACCGCTGATGTTGTTTTACCAACACCGCCTTTACCCCCAAAACAAATTAAGGATACTGTGGTATTTGTTAGAAATAAGGGAATCTGCACATATCCTCTTGAGTGTTAATAGTAAGAAAAATAAGAGTTGAATTCTCCCGTTATAGCTAAAAAAATCTATGTTTCGAAAAGTTTTTGGAGAATCCCTTGATTTTAAGCCCGATTCTGGCGTTTACATTTCTAAAATCATAGGTATTTGACTATAATTCAATCGCCTTCAATTGAGCCAGGACATTTCGCATGCTCTTGCCTTGCAGCATGAGGCCAAATTCTTCAATCTTCTTCATCCTCTTCAATCTCACGGCTTTCATTACATTCTTCCTGTTCTTCCGTTACTCCATACTGTTTCTTTTTATATTCTTCTATCTGTTCCAGCCGATTTAAGAGTTCCGATTCTTTCTTATCAAACTCCTCTTCAGTAATCTTGCCCGTTTCAAGCATCATGTAAAGTTCGGATAGTTGTACGGTAATATCCTCTTCGTTTAAGAACTCATCCTCGGCAGCTTTATGAATCTGCTTGAATATATACGACAGGCCTTTTACTGGTGAAAACAAAATATCATCAACTAACAACATAGTATAATCTCCTCCTGATAAACCAAAAAACCGGTAATTATTCAGTTGCCTGAAGTTTGGTTGTACAGAAATGAGAAAGGATATTTTTTTCTCCCTTTGTCACTCTCCGTGGAATAAAAGATCTCACTTTTTTATAAGCGAAAGATTCTTTTCCCGTTCTGAATACCCATCAAACTTCATCTGGCTAAACAATTACACAAACTGATATTCATGCCATTTTCAGTTTTATCTCTACAAAATTATGGGGCGCCCATGGCCCGTGAAAATCAAAGGCATAATTGTCATCAAACACCTTTGCTGCTTCAAAAATTCCCTTTTCAAATTGTTCCAGACTTGCCTTCTCCACAAGGCATGCTAACTTCATCACTGTTTTTTCATCTTTGGGTTTATTTACTTTTATTTCGCAACAGTACCCTTTCAAAATGCTTTGTACCGTTGCCGTATGTTTTTCACGCTCCTGATTCATAATAGCCTCAAACATTCTCCCCAGTTCCATTTTTTCCTCTTGCGTTGCACCGGTAGGTTTTAGAAAAATATTATCCCGGAAAAGCTCAAGCGACCGATGTGTTCTCACCATAAATTCAAAGATATTCTCCACATCCCAAATAACTTTCAGGCCCATTTCAACCTTATCACCTAACCTCTTTAGTTGATTTACAAAGCTAGTATGATTTAATGTTAAGATCTTTTTAATGCCTGTTTCATTATCAGCCACAACACCAAAAGAAACAGGTAGAATCGAGGATGTCTTCATGACCTCTTTGATAACGCTATTGTGGGCACTCAGATTCTTTCGTTCCGGTCGGAGTCTGCCCCCCGGACCATCACTTACCACAGCAGCAATGCCATTATCTGAAATGGTATACACCTGCTTACCATCAATGCCTGCAAGGCTGAAACCGAACCTTACATCGTTCCTCGTAAAGCCATAAATGTATTTTCCGTTATTAGTCATAGTTAATCCCCTGTATATCTCGCGATACGTTTCCTGTGTACTTCAACAGGTATCCCATGTATAACCTAATATCTGAGGAGTTGTCCTCTGTTATCTCTGGCGATGTCATCCGTTTTTATGCTCGCTTTCGTATTCACAGGAAAACTTTCGGTAGTTGCTTTAATACGATCTAATAGGATATTTTTTTCAATATCTATCTCTTTAATCCGGTCAGCAACAGTTTTTATGCGCTGACGCGCACTTTCCATTTCCCTGATACGATGTACCCGCTCCATTTCAAGGGTAGTAATTCTCATGTATGCCTCATGGGGCAAAAATCTTTTATTTACTATACCGGCATGTGTCTTTATATCCTTTACACTCTTCCTTTTTTGAATAGCCATTTTTATTGTACCTTTACTTTTTAGCGGTTAAACCACAGTATGCCATAGAAGAAAATAATGATTCTTCTTTCTGTAAATTTTTCATATTACAAACCTTTTGTACAACCTCAGCAATCTTTTCCTGCATTATCAGTTTCCCGTCACGGGTAACCTTAATGGTGTTAGCGTTGAGCACATCCTGGCAGATCCGGCGAAATATTGGATCCTCCCACGCTGCATGACCGCCCCGGTGAGCAAGTATACGGGCAATCATGATACCGGTTCTGATACTGGGGCGATGATTATTAACCCCCATACTTCTCAATTTTCTAATAATATTAACGATCGTTTCTGCATCTTCCCGTGAAATACCCGATCTGGCTATTAAGATTTTAATTTCTGTTTCACAATCAAAATGATGGATCTGTATCGTTACGAGCCTGTCCATAAGCGCATCCTGTGTCTTATGAGTACCTGCATACTCCTCCGGATTCGAGGTAAAAATAGCGCGGAACTCCGGGTGTACCTCTATATACCCACTTCTCTGCCCGCCACGTTTAGGAACACCAAGAATCCCTTCCTGAAGGACACTCAGTAATACATTGTTTGCTTCCGGTTTTGTGCGATTAAACTCATCGTAGATAAGAATATTACCGTTCTTGCATGCATTGGTAAGAGGGTTATCTTTCCATATAGTTTGCATCACCTCTTCAGATCTCACTACCGAATGAATGAAATTATCATAGAGTTTTTTCTTGCTGTAACCGCTATCCTTGCCAATAAGATCAGAAGTTCCGAACTCATCATCACCATGAATCAGTGTCACATTCCTGCCAAGTTTTGCTGCCACATGGAAGGCCAGTGTTGTTTTTCCTGTTCCGGCAGGACCTGATAAGTGAACGGGGTAGCCGGCTTGAAGATATGCGAGAGCCGATTCAACCACTTCCTCTATACATGGAGTAACTACAAACCCATTGCTTGGCTCTAAGCAAAGTCCCGGTTCTTCAAGTTGGGTATTTTCATTTACGATTGTATCCATATCTCTACTCCCATTATTGTCGTTTTCATTCAAATTTGATCATCATTCTTAATTTTTAACAATTCATTCCACATTCATTATCTTTACAGAAACAACACCACTACCATGGCACCGCAAACAATACATCGCTGAAGCTGACAGATCATCCCCGGAACCACGACAGACAGAGCATACCTGTGAAGAAATAGCAGCGCTTGGCTGAACACCTTTTCCCATACAAGCAGTACAGGTTAATCTCTTAATAGCCCCTGTACCGCTGCAATGAGCACATCGGATATAAGGTGACTGAACCGTTACGATACCTCTTCCACCACATACACAACAGGTAGAAATATAAGACATAATACCAAAAGGATCCTTTCCTCTCCCTCCACAGAATCTGCAAACAATACTTACGGTTTTTGTTGTAAGCATTTCAGAAGCTGATCCTTTCCCGACAAAAACAAAATTTTTCCATTCCTTTGAAAATACAAAATAATAGGAGATTTCTTATATCGGATATGGATGACCGTCATTATGGTTGACGGTCATCCACCCGTTCTATTCCTTTCAACAGATGCAATAACGACTCTGGCCTCTATTGAAAGTAACTCAATACCTACCAAAGATACCTTAACCCAGGCATCAACCACGATACCCTTATCAAGTATCCTATCGACAACTTCTGCCAAACTTGATGAATCAGTAGATTTCTGTACCTTTGCCATGTGTGTTACTCCTTTCAAAATTTTCAGTTAAATAGATAACAAACACGTTATGAATTGCCCGGTAAGATACGGTTGTTACTTATTCCTTCAACAGATGCAATAACGACTCTGGCCTCTATTGAAAGTAACTCAATACCTACCAAAGATACCTTAACCCAGGCATCAACCACGATACCCTTATCAAGGATCCTGTCGACAACTTCTGCCAAACTTGATGAATCAGTAGACTTTTGTACTTTAGCCATGTGTATCACCCCCTCTCATTCATTAAAAAGATTAAAGGATAAATGTAAACCAGGTGTAAGGGTAGGAAAGCGAAACCTATGCCTCGCATACCTGTCAAAAAAAGCTATTCTTAAATAAGTCATATCCTGTTGAAAGTTAAAGGTGTAAAAAACTTACCTTTGAATAGATAAAAATTTTCCGCATGTAGGATATGCCGTGAAGGAAAGGAATTCTATGGAACAATTGCAATAGATATGTTACAAAGTCCATAGTATGGTGTCTTAAAATTGAAGCTATAGATAAATTCATGAGAATTATGGTATAGCCTGGTTTACAATCTCATGTAATGTAAATGTGTCAGAGTACAACGTAGAGACGCAAAATCTTGCGTCTCTACCATTGTGTACATGGTAAAGATTGATCACGATACCGGAGAACGGAGAGCATGTGATTTATAAAACAATTCCCGGATAGCCTATTCAGGGTTGCCATTCCCATGCATGTATTCAGGTGGGGAAGCAAGGCTAAAGCCTTACCCTACATACGGAAATTTTGTGTTATGAGAGGAAAGAGTTTTCTATAGTCAGGCGTATTTCTGAAATACTAAACGGTTTACCGATAAAATAATCAAAGAGACCTTTGGCAAGTCCCTGTTGTACGGATAGGGTATCCCGGTAATAATACCCGGTAATAATAGCAATTTTTATTTCCGGATAATACTGCTTAATGAGATTTGCCAGCTTTAAACCATCAATATCGGGTAGTTTGACGTCAAGGAAGATTAATCGAACACTTGGATATAGCTGTTTGAGCAATTCAAGCCCTTCTTTCCCGCTGGTTACCGAGCATGATTTATAACCTTTCGGTATCAGGATACTTTCCAGCGCCCAGCACATATCCACTTCATCATCTACAATAAGTATTTGTGGTTTTTCTGACATCTTCTTTTCCTTTTCATCATAAGCTATAAGGTCATGGGATTATTATCGGAGACTCGGTGAATCTCTGTCTGGAACCTTTTGGCTTGCATTATTTCTTCACCGGTAGTTGAATAGTAAAAGCAGAACCCTTTCCTACCGTGCTTTCTACCTGTATAGTTCCTTCGTGTTGTCTGATAATACTGTAGGTAATTGATAACCCAAGACCAGTGCCCTTGCCTACCGGCATAGTGGTAAAGAATGGATCAAATATCTTATCAACATTCTCAATTGGTATACCACAACCTGTATCCTCAAAGACAATGACGATTCTATCATTCCGATTAATTGAAGTTGTTATCGTTAAGGTTCCTCCGTCAGGCATAGCATTGGCGGCGTTGAGGATTATATTCAGAAAAGCTTGTTGTAATAAATTCTTCTCTGCCTTCATAATGGGAATATACGGGTATAGATTTTTTTTAATCTCGATTCGCATTAATAGCAACTGTTTTTCAATGAGCGTAAAAGTTTCCATAATGGCATCATTGACATTCGTCGGTTCAGAACGCCCGTCGGAAGGCCGCGCAAATTTGAGCAATTCTTCGATTATCCGGGAGGCGCGTTTAATACCCAAATAGATCTTTTCCGCACACTCTTTACGCAAACTTTCATTTTCCTGACATTCCAATAAAATCTGAGCAGCAGCAGAACTGATACCCAATGGATTTCGAATCTCATGCGCTATGCCACCAGCCATTACCCCCAGAGAAGCAAGCTTTGCAGAATGAAATAATTGTGCTTCTAATTCACGTCTCTCAGTAAGGTCTTGCCCTACACCTACAATACCTACCACGGTTTGTAAATCATCTTTCATCAGAGCAAAACTCCAGGAAATAGGAATTATCTTCCCGGTCTTTGTCTTAAGACCTAATTCTATATGTTTTACGGTTTCTCCCCGGGAAAGATTCTCTATGATAGAGGCCAGTGTTGGCTTTTGTGCATCCGCGCATATTGTTATCAACGGTTTACCCACTAATTCTCTGTCTATATAACCGGAAATTTTCTCTGCCGCATTATTCCATGTGGTAATCATCCCTATAGAATCCAGCGAAGTAACAATATCATTGGCGCTCTCGACCACTCCAGCGAGATGGCGCTCTGTTTGCCTGACTTTCTCGCGCAAACTTACCTGCTGCGTAATATCATCCATGATGAGCAGGACGTTTTCAACAATCCCTTGATCATCTTTGAGAGGAGTTAAACTATAAAAATACACCCTGCTTTGCAAGCCAGGAGATCGATAATACATCTCACGACCCCGATCTCCCACTCCTGTCTCAAATACCCTCCTTAGCCTTTCAGCAAGTCGTGTGTATTGCAGGATAACGCTCGGAAATATATCATCCACATGCTTCCCGATAGTTTCTCTTTCTGTTCTCCGTGATTTCTCGAGAAAATTCTTGTTGGCAATCAACACCCTGAGTTTACGATCAAACATTAAGAGGGAGGATGGGATACACGAAAAGATCATCATACAAAGGCGCTCGTATTTCCCCTCTGACAAATGTGTCTTATCAAGACCTGTACTATTCAAAATTTTCTCCGAAATCTAATGTTTCTATAAATATCTCACCCCCATGGGGTTATTTTTCAAAAAAAACCAAAGTATTACAAATCTCTCCAATGTGCTGTAGTTTTCCATAATGATTTGACATTATCGGCGATTGAAGCCAGACAGCATATGGCGGAGACGCAAGATGTTGCGCCTCTCCTTTACCTAATCCCGCAGGGATGTCATGATTATAGAAAAAAATCCTGTTGATATTTGTACACTATCCTCCGTCCCCCGAAACAAAATGATAAGGAGGCCAGGGACCGGAATACAAAAACCGGAACTCTTTCAAGCTCGCCACGAGATCATAGAATCTGATCCTGAATTCAGATAAAAAATCCCTGTGTATCAAATAATTGAGAGATATTCCCGGCAAAAAAGAAAAACCCTTATCCCACTGAGATTTGGTATAGATACCCTCAAATTGCGCATGACAGGTACTCACTATTTCCTGAACAGAAGTCTTGTTCTCATCCAGAACTGTATAATAGGCGCGTTGCCGTTCTAAATATGCCGTACCTGAGCTTAAACTATTTTTTCCAAATCTATAGGATTGTGGCGCATTTGCCTGATTTCTTTTCGATACATTCCCACTGATATCAGATTGAACAGACTGCGCATTCCTTACATCACTACTCCTCATAATAATGCGTAGTCCCATTTCAAATGTATTGTGCAATTGCTCCAGGTCTGCAATAAACATTGCATATCTATTATTCAGAAATTCAAATACTTCTTTCCCACTCTTAAATACAGATGAAAATCGCATAGGAAGAACCGTTTGTTCTTTTTGCAAGATCTCAATTACCGATGCATGGCGTAATACATTTTCATTCGATATCGGTATCTTGGCCATCGTAACCTCTGATATGAGAGCCGTTATTTCCCGATATGGTAAAGCACGAACACGGATATTTTCAATACCAAGTATATCTTGAATCGGTCTGCGAAACGCCTTTGTGATACCGTATAAATATTGATACATTTGTAAGCTCCATTCTCTTAAAGTTCAGTTTAAAATACAATGATTCTTTCTTTTCTATTTTCTTCTTTTATGTCTCCCTCTTTTCTATTTCATTCTTTTGTGTTTCCCCCATCTCTAAAACATTCACACATTTTTCCCCCTTTTCTAAAGGGGATCAAGAGGGATTAACAACTCCGGTGTTTCTCTTTAGTAAAGATGCAATTCCTTAAATCCTCTTTGCTTTTGAAGTTTCTCATAATTCCGGACAAAAACTATAGGGAGGCCATGGGCCGGTAAGCTCAAACACAAGTCCCTCGTTCTTATATTTTTCTCCTTGTATATTCATACTATCTCTAAATGATACAAGCATCTGCTGTTTTATGAGAAAGGCCGCATTCATAACCATATCAGATGATCTACCATGGATTTTCTTATCAAAACACCGCAAAAATCGGCAACCGTCAGTATACGGTAATACTGTGGAATAAATGTCTTGTAAAATCCGTTGGATTTCTACTCTTAATGCCTCTTCGCATATCTTGTGCTTTTTCTTTGCTAATAAATAACCCTCCCCGGGTAATAATGATGTCTGATCTATTTTTATAGGTTGTCCTTTTCTTTGATCATATCTATCCATAAAAACCTTTTTATCACAAAATATCTTCACTGACCATTCAGTCTTATCAGTAGTATAATTTAGGAATTTGATAATCTTTTCTTTGTGCGGCAGTATCGTTTGAAAGAGGGTCTCCTGATTCTTATAAATTGTACAAAACCGTAAGGGCACTACGGGAATAGAATAGCATCCTGTTAAAACTCCTGTGCGTTGAGGATTTTCTCTCTCCTCTCCCTCATCTTCTTTCTTGAGAATTCCCTCTGGTTCTCCTTTATTGAAGGTTGACTGAGAAAAACGATAGAGAGGTTCGTGACAACCTTTTGAGGTATAAGTCATAACGAACTCGATTACCTCCTCATGTTTCTTTGCTTTTGACGCAATCCACACCATATCTGTCATTTTTTTATCAAGGGCATCTTCGCTAAATTCCTTTAAAGATAGAGCGCTCACTATTGCAAAAAGACCATTTCGTTCAATAGCATACACTTCATGTTCATCGTCAATACCCATAAGAGTATGGGGAAACGATACTGGCGTTTGAGTAAAACAGTAGGCATAAATCCCAAAGGGGATATCCAGGGTATTCCTCTGTATCTGACCCGGCATAATTCTTCCTCATCACTAACCGATTTACAAAAAAGCAGGGCAGGCTTTAGCCTTGCCCTACGTAAGGGCGAACACAAGGTTCGCCCCTACAGATTCAATTCATTTCAAAGGTTTATACTTCCAATACCTCTCGTACTCTTCTTAAAAGCTCGTTTGGTAAAACAGGCTTTGGAATAAAATGTAACCCTTCCTTAAGAATGTCTTTTTTATTTATAACTTCCTCACTATATCCGCTGATGAAAAGGGCTTTAATATCTGGCGCTATTTGCCTTATCACATCATAGGCAGCTTTACCATCCTTAATTGGCATTATTACATCTACTATAAGGCAATGAATCTTATTTTTATTGTCAATAAATTTTCTTATCATATCATCGCCATCTACTGCTTCTATGATTTTATAACCAGCCTTTTGAAGTACTATCTTGATAAGGATCCTAACCTCTTTCTCATCCTCTGCTAATAATATCGTCTCCTTACCACCTTTGGTGACAAGCATTTCTGATTCTATCTCATCAACTACCGATTCAATTACCGGTATGTACATCTTGAATATCGAACCTTTGCCCGGTTCACTATCAACATTTATGTAGCCCTGATGCTGCTTAACGATTCCATACACTATCGCCAGCCCAAGACCTGTGCCTTTTCCAACTTCTTTCGTTGTAAAGAACGGTTCAAAAATCCTTTTTTTCGTTTCATTATCCATGCCTATACCCGTATCTGAGATAGAGACAAGAACATACTTCCCAACCATACCGTAACCATGAATCTTTATAAATTCACTATCTAATTCCACAACTTCCGTAATTATTGTTAAAGAGCCTCCATCAGGCATGGCATCTCTTGCATTGGTTACAAGGTTCATTAAGACTTGTTCTATCTGGTTACTATCGGCCATAACGATACAGTTTTTATCTATAAATATAGTCTTGAGCTGAATATCTTCGCCAATGAGTCTTACCAGTAAGCTTTCGACCCTTTTTATAACCTCATTCAAATTTACCGGTTTTGGGTTGTTTTTCTGTTTTCTGCTAAAGGTAAGAAGACCTTTCGTTAAATTAGCAGCCCTTTCTGTTGATGTAAGTATCTTTTGGATATAGATCATCAATGAATTATCTTTCTCCAGCTCATTCTGTAGCAGGTTTCCATATCCCATTATTATTGCGAGGATATTATTAAAATCATGAGCAATGCCTCCTGCAAGGGTACCAATAGATTCTAATTTCTGAACATGATACAACTGTTCTTTCAGTTTTGATTCTGATTCCTCCGCTTTTTTAATATTGGTAATATCCTCTGCAATCTCAATGAAATGAGTAATAATACCCTCTTTATTTTTTACTGGTGAAATATTTGCAATTTCCCAATAAAGATCGCCATTCTTTTTCTTATTCAGAAACTCCCCGCGCCATTTACCTCCGGAAGAGATGGTATTCCATAATCGCTTATATTCTTCCCTTGATGTTTTTCCAGATTTTAAGATGCATGGATTTTTCCCGATAACTTCTTCTGTACTATAACCTGTTAGTTCTGTAAATTTTGGATTAACATATTGAATATTGCCGCAGGTATCAGTAATAATGATTACATTCGAGCTTTGTTCGATAGCACACGATAATTTTTGAAGCTGCTCTTCCATCTGCTTATGCTCGGTAATATCTGAAAATAAACCATTAGCATACCTGTTACCATCCTTGGTATAGGTTATCACTGCCCTATCATGTATCCAAATCCAGGATTCATCCTTTCTTCTAATCCTGTATTTAACATCAAATATCTTATTTAATTTAAATAATAATGAATATTCCTCTCTCACTCTCTCAACATCTTCTGGATGAATTCTTTCAAACCAGAGAGAGTTACCTGCCTTATAGATTTCTTCCGGCGTATATCCATAAACCTTTTCTATATTTGGGGTAATAAAAAGAGTTGTACCTGTTTGATCGGCGGTCCACATGACATCCGGTATATTCTCGACAAGTAAACGATATTTTTCCTCTTTCTCATGTAACAATTTTTCCATCCGTTTGCGTCCGGTAATATCGGTTGAAATACCACAGATTGAGTGCATAATTCCATGAGAGTCATAGAGGGGAAACTTGACTGAAATGTACGTATGTAATCCATCATCATGCGGCACTACTTCCTCAAATTCCAGGGAAACACTAGCTTCGATTACCTTACGATCATTTATCCTCAAAGCATCGGCAATCTCCTTTGACCACATATCGTAGTCAGCCTTGTCTTTCAGCTCTTCTTGTTTAATCTGTAACACCTTTTCACATAATTTATTAATAAAAGTATATCTACCCTGCATGTCTTTGACATAAATGAGTGCTGTTGCATTATTAAGAATGGCTTGTAGCCTTTCTTCACTATTATATAACGCTTCCTCAATTTGCTTGCGCTGAATAATAACACCTAACTGAGTAGCAACTGATGAAATAAGTCCGATCAATCGCTCATCCTTATCATGTTGTTCCCGCACAAAAAAATTCAGTACAGCAATAACCTTATCATTTGCTATGACAGGAATACCTATCGCCGCTTTTAGACCGCACTCTTTTGCAATTGATGCACGAGGAAAATCTCCATCCACGGTAGCATCTTTCCGCCATTCAGGTGCTCCCAAAGACCATACACGACCAGGCAGACCAACTCCCGGTAAAAAAGTAAACTTTTGGCTTTTCTTTCTAAATTCTTCTAAGCCTTCAGAATTGTTATGCCATACCTGAATACATTTGAGATACCCGTCATCAGAGGATGGAAGCCAGGCTTCACCGTAATCCCAGTCCGTATATTTACACACTTTACACAATACAATATCCAGTACGGAATGCAAGTCATCTGCTTCAGATGTTGATATAATGATGGTTTGCAGGAGTTTAATCTCTTCCTCCATGCGCTCACATTCTGTAATATCCTGGATCGTTCCAATTATTCGGGTAACTTTTGCTGTCCCATCACCGGCTTGAATTTGAGCTGGAACGGTAATATCAGGGGCACCGACGGCAATATACTTTGCAATATTGGAGATTGTACGGAAAGGCTTCACTGCTTTTTTCATGAAGCGAATACAGAGACAGATAACCAGAACGATAACAATTACAGCAGGTATGAGTACACCGATGAGCACTTTTTTTATGGGAACAAGTACCTCATCTTTATGGATCCCAACCAGTAAGACCCATTTCATGGAAGGGATGTACCTTGATGCACCTATAACTTCTCTACCCCGGTAATTCTTATAGAATCTACGGATTTCTTTATTTACTGTTAAGCATACGTTAACCGGGAATGTATCGACCACGTGTTTCAATACGATATCCTTCATGCATTGAGTTTTTATAAAACCATCACTGGTAACATTTTGGATAGGGAGTTTGGCCGCTTCCAGAAATTGAGACATATGACATTCGTAAAATCCTGCAAGAATAGTTATGTCATCAAGGATATGTTCTTTAAGGTATGCTTTATTTTGTTTATAGATCAAAAGGAACGTGATAAAAACAGGAAGAAGGATAATGAGAATCCCGAACAATACTTTTACAGAGAGCGGTCTTGCACATTTCTTCATCTATAGACTCACTCTTTGCTTCACCTCTTCCACTGCATTACCAAAATCACCTGCTGTTACTATAAATCCTTCACTGCTTACCTTCTGTTGAGCGATAGCACTGCGAATGGCCATTAATACCGCCCTCTTGCAAATCAATTCTATATCTGCACCTGTCATCCCTTCAGTCTCCCATGCATATTTTTTCAGATCTATTCCTTTTTCCAGCGGTTTATCATGGGTATGTACCTGAAATATTTTTAAACGGGTATCTGCGTCGGGGATGGGAATTTCAATAAGATAATCGAATCGTCCTGCACGAAGCAGAGCCGGGTCTATTTGCTCCATGCGATTTGTAGCTGCAAGCACCAGAACCCCCTTCAACTCTTCAATACCATCCATTTCTGTAAGAAATTGACCGATGACACGTTCGGTCACATGAGAATCGCCTCCTTCTCCACGTTTCGGAACAATGACATCTAACTCATCGAAGAAGATAATACAAGGAGCCGCCTGTTTTGCCTTCTTGAATATATCCCTGATACCTCGTTCCGATTCGCCAACATATTTTGAAATAAGAGCAGGCCCTTTGATTGAGATAAAATTAACCTTTGTCTCATTGGCTACGGCCTTAGCCATAAGTGTCTTTCCCGTTCCCGGAGGGCCGTAGAGCAATATTCCCCTGGGTGAACTAATCTTTGCATAGGTAAATAAATCGGTATATTTCAACGGCCATTCTACAGCCTCCCGAATCTGTTGTTTTATTGTCTCAAGCCCTCCGACATCTTCCCATCCTACATCCGGAATCTCTACAAACACTTCGCGCAAGGCAGAAGGCTCTACTTCTTTCAGCGCATCGATAAAATGTTCCATACATACTTTCATATTCATCAGGGTCTCATAAGGTATATTGGATGCATCAAAATTAATTTCCGGAATAACCTTTCTTAAGCAGAGCATCGCAGCTTCCCGGCAGAGCGCCTGAAGATCTGCTCCTACAAAACCGTGAGTAATTTCAGCAAGCTTATCGAGACTTACATCTTCAGACAGTGGCATGCCCCGGCTGTGTATCTCGAGGATTGAAAATCGTGCTTTCTTATCAGGAATAGGAATGGAAATTTCCCGGTCAAAACGTCCTGGCCGTCTCAACGCCGGATCCAAAGCGCCTGGAATATTGGTAGCGGCAATGACAATAACATGACCACGGCTATCAAGTCCGTCCATAAGGGCCAGGAGTTGAGCTACCACCCTTTTTTCAACATCTCCTACCACATGTTCCCGTTTCGGCGCTATAGCATCGATCTCATCGAGAAAAATAATGCTCGGTGCGTGCTTTTTTGCATCCTCGAAGATCTCCCGAAGCCGTGCCTCGCTTTCCCCATAAAATTTATGAATAATTTCCGGGCCGTTAATGGTAATGAAATATGCTTCGGTCTCATTGGCTACCGCACGGGCAATAAGCGTTTTTCCACATCCTGGAGGGCCGTAGAGCAATACACCCTTGGGGGCATCAATCCCTAAACGCTCGAACACCTCGGGATGTTTTAATGGAAGTTCAATCATCTCCCGTATTCTTTGTATTTCATGACTAAGGCCGCCGATATCCTCATACGAAAATTTGATGCGATCACCCGATCCCGGTTTCTTCTCATCGATTTTTAATACTGTCGTGGGATTGATAATTACAATCCCTTTCGGAGTTGTGCTTTCAACGATAAAATCGGAAAACCGGCTGCCAAAGAGTGTGGCGCGGATCCGGTCACCCGCAATAACAGGAAGCCCATCGAGTAAACTTCCTATATACTTACTATCCCGGTCGAGATTCGTTGCATTCATAGGAACGAGAACGACATTGTTTGCAGGATTCCATGATCTCTTCCTTACCAGAATCTTCTCATCTAAACTTATCTGGGCATTGCCCCGGGTCAAACCGTCGATTTGGATCTTGCTCATTCCTCTCTCTTCTTTAAAGGCAGGCATTATCTTTGCGACGGTACTTCTCTTACCTACGATTTCTACAATATCTCCAACCGTAGCATGCAACTTTTCAATATCAGCAGGATCGATTCGCGCTAACCCTCTTCCCACATCTTTTCTTACTGCTTCCGCAACCTTTAATGATATTTCACTGTTGTCTTTCATCCTAAAAATGCTCCCCGCCTTCCCTATAAAAGACATAAAATTTTAAAAGAAACGCCTATTTCTCTTAATTAGCCTGAATACTTATCTTGCTAGTTTTATTTCCAGTACCCCATTCTTATAGGTATGTATCATGGTATCTTTGGTAAAGCTTTCTTTCAGAAGGATCTCCTTATAATATTTCTTCTGCTGAGTCTCGGCTGAAATTTCTAATATATCATCTTTTATGGTTACCTGAATATCCTTCTCATCTACTCCGGGCATTTCGGCGATGATTTGAATATAATGTGCCTCCTCAAAGATATCTACTAAAGGCTCTCGCACCTCATCTACACCAACATCGCCTTTTTTGTCCTTGCGTATATTACCAAAGGGTTCGACCTTTACCTTATCAGTACCAAAACCACCTACCTTTATAGAAAAGCCATATACGCCACTCAAATTTTTGTTCAGACCTTTGATCTCGCCCGTTTTCTGAAACTCCTTCCCCTTTTCCGTGAGATCTGATAGCTTGTCCACAAGATCACCCAAACCCTTAAAGATACCGCCTAATCCTATGTCAAAACTGCCCTCTGATTCTCTTTTTTCACCTTTTTTGGATGCCATAACATTCTTCCTTTCTTAAAAAGATAAATGGTTTTTGTAAGAAAAGCTGTACGTCAAGCTAAATTTTGCGCATTGCGGTTAACCTCAGGTGTAGTTTGTATTGTAATTCCGTACTTCTTGACTTTATAATGCATAGTTTTGTAATCAACTTTGAGAATCTTGGCTGCCTGGCTTTTATTTCCTTTGGTTCTTTTTAGCACCTCCTCAATTAACCTTTTTTCTGCGTCTTCAATACATTTAGCTACGGTATCATGGAGGGAAAGTTCTTTACCACTATTAATATCTAAATGTGAAGAAGCGGCACAATCGGCCGCCTGAATTTGGTGTCTTATACCAGATGTCTGATCTTCCCCATGATACTGTTGTTGTTTTGTTTCCAGTATATTTACAACAAGATGTTTAGGCTCAATAATTTCTCCTGATAATAATACTGCCCGGCGGATAACATTTTTTAATTCTCTTACATTACCCGGCCAATGATATTCGAGTAATATCCCGAGCGCCTCTTTTGTAATTCCCCGAATATTCTTGTTTAATTCCTTATTGGTAATATCCAGAAATCTCTTACAAAGAAAGACAATATCATCCTTCCGCCGTCTTAACGGCGGTATCTCAATGCAGAATTCGTTCAATCGCTGATACAGGTCCATTCTAAAAGATCCTGATTCTACGAGGGACTCCAGCCGCTCATTTCCTGCTGCAACAACACGCAC
Organism: Candidatus Jettenia sp. AMX1; assembly: GCF_030263775.1. Taxonomy (NCBI): domain Bacteria; kingdom Pseudomonadati; phylum Planctomycetota; class Candidatus Brocadiia; order Candidatus Brocadiales; family Candidatus Brocadiaceae; genus Candidatus Jettenia; species Candidatus Jettenia sp. AMX1. The sequence goes on along the minus strand of NZ_SZPP01000040.1, from coordinate 37,375 downwards.
ATCAATCTCGACTTCTTTATTGCTCCCCAAACGCCGAATCCTTCGTTCCTGAAGGACTCGCAATAGCTTACCTTGCATAGATTTCGGTAAATTTCAAATTGTCCTATTTTCTTCTGTTCTGCGCCGGTAAAAGCGCCTTTCTCAAACCCAAAGAGTTCACTCTCAATCAAAGTTTCCGGAATTGAACCGCAATCCACTACGATAAATGCTTTATCCTTTCTGGAACTTCGGCTGTGAATACTCCGTGCTACTAATTCTTTACCAGAACCAGTTTCCCCATAAATAAGAACCGTAAAATTGGTCGGAGCAACACACCCTAACAGCTCATTTATCTTCATAATCTCGGCACTGGACCCCATTTGTTCGAAGAGCGGCATAGCAAGACCAAATTGCGTTTTCAGTTTATAAATTTCCTGCCGCATAGATCTTTCTTCGATAGCTCTTTTTACGGTTAGTTCTAACTCTTCATTATCAAAGGGCTTTGTAATATAATCATATGCGCCAATTTTAATAGCCTCGACTGCCGATCGTATTTCCCCATAAGCAGTAATTATGATTACAGGAATTTCATTGTTAATACTTCTGATTTGCCGTAATATCTCTATCCCATGCATGCCTGGCATACGAAGATCGAGAATAACAACGCTGGGAAATTCCTTGTTAAAAATCTCCATCCCTGTATTGCCATCGCTTGCCATGTAAGTTATATATCCTGATTTGCTTAAAATACGTGAGATCATATCACACAAGTCCACTTCATCATCTATAATGAGAACTCTAGCATTGTTGTCTGTTATCATAGGCTCTTTTAGTATCAAAAAAATTTCAATGTATACGTGTGTATAGTAAGAAACGCCGAGATGAATTGAGAACAACTCTGAACATAAAAATATTACTTTATTAAGAAATGAATGAACATACTATCATCTTATAGGTTGAGATGATGTTCGTGATACCAAATCCTGCGCTAAGCGTATTTTGGCATGAAGATTTTTCCTGTTAATTGAACTTTTGAATGGCAGATGGTATAGTTAAATATTCAACAACGATATCGGATGGTAGTATTTCAACTATCTTATGGAGCATGCCCAGAAAAAGGATGCCTGTTTCACGATCTTTCAGGGTCTCATGGATTCTGCTGGCAATAAATATATCTCGTTCGGCCATATAATTCTGCCTGATGGTACCCTTTTCAACGGATTTCCCCATGGTTGTATTTTTGATCAGATGATATTCCTTCATTAACAATGCTGCATCTTCAGTCCCTATCAAGGTAGCCCCTTTACTTATAAGTTTTAGCAGTAATTGATGATTTCTCCCGCCTCTCTGCGCAATGTCTTGTACAATTTGTAATTCATTACCGCATACCGGTAAACCATCCTGATAGATTTTAACCTGACGATAGCAAAGGTGTTTTTGATTCAAACACTCCTCAATACTTATCCATAGGTCATTTATTCTCTTGAGATGCTGATGCCATTTGTATATACCGTATTTTTGCATATATTCTTTTTTTAATGACCCTGCCATTGAGCCCATATCGACTTCAGTATGAATAATCGGTATATAAATAAGTTGTCTTCCCATCGTTTATGCACTACAAATTTTTAATACTAGAAAAAGGCAAGTTTTATTCCTACTCCAAGTTTACAAGATCTAAAAATCTTAGAAATATACGTATCCATATATCAATCAAATATCTAGAGCGAATGAAAATTGTCTTTTTTGAATGAAAATGACGGAGAAGGACACATTATTATGGTTTTAATTCCATAAATAATATGATACATTTTCTATACAATTATGGCATGCACACCATACTTTAATCATGAATACGTTTTATAACTGCCCCAAGATCAGTTAACCGTTTTTCAAGCCGTTCATAACCCCGATCTAAATGATAGATACGATGGACATGCGTAGTTCCTTGCGCTACTAAACCTGCAAGTACAAGCCCTGCGCCGGCACGCAGATCCGAAACCATCACATTGGTACCAGATAAAAAAGGTGTTCCACTTACAATTGCGCATGATCCTTCTACACGAATATCAGCTCCCATTCTCTGTAATTCCGGAGAGTGAATAAATCTATCAGGAAACACCTTCTCGGTAATAACACTTTTCCCTTCTACGGTACACAGCAGGGCCATAAACTGCGCCTGCATATCGGTAGGCATGCCCGGATAGGGTAATGTTGTTAAATCAACAGGATGATAGGAACTATTGCCCTTTACCCGGACGCTGTTTCCCACAGGAGTTACTTCTACACCAATTTCTCTTAATTTATCAATTACTGCAGAGAGATGCTCTACTTTAACATTTTCCAATGCAATATCACCCCTTGTAATAGCGCCAGCAATCATAAATGTTCCTGCCTCAATTCGATCGGGAATGATCTCATAATCAACTCCATGTAATTCCTGAACTCCTTCTATCGTTAAACGACTTTCACCAATCCCGGTGATTTTTGCGCCCGCCTTATTTAAGAAATTGGCAAGATCCTGCACTTCCGGTTCACAAGCTGCATGTTCAATTATCGTTGTACCTTCAGCCAATACTGCCGCAGTCATTACATTACAAGTTCCGAGTACGGTTATACCGTATTGCCCCATCAAAGAAATCTCTGCACCTTTTAATCTTTCCACCGAAGCAGTTATATAACCTTCCGTTGTCTCAATCTGAGCGCCTAATGCCTTAAGACCTTTTATATGCAGATCGATAGGACGTTGGCCAATAATACATCCTCCGGGATAGGAAACCTTTGCCTTGCGTCTTTTACTCAGTAATGGGCCCAAGACACATATAGAAGCCCGCATTTTACTGACAAGTTCATATGGTGCAGTAAATTTACCCTCATTTTCTCCATCCCGGAATCCTATCTCAAGGGTGCCATCTTCGTGTCTCTTTATTTCTCCACCAAGATTTTTTAATATTTCCGATTGCGTCTCAATATCAACAATATTTGGTACGCCTCTTATTCGGGATGGCCCATGTAATAACAGACAGGCAGCCATAATAGGCAAAGCAGCATTCTTTGCCCCATTTATCCTCGTACTTCCCTCTAAACGACGTCCTCCCTCAATAACAATTTTGTCCACAACTTCCTCCAGTATTGCTTAAATGTAATCACAGGGCAAAGAAGTGCCTTCAGCTTTCTCTTTTTCCTGCGATTCCTCTTTTCCCCGATTTTTCAGATAGTTTTTACCATCGCCTTTGTGCGGCAACGATGCGATATATATATTGATAATCTCTTATTAATTCTGGTTCCTTAAAATATCCTGTATCCTCTAACAACCGTGCTACTTCCTGCGCTTGTTTCTCCCCGATCTCAAAGATAATAAAACCCTTGGGCTTGAGCCACATAATTGCATCTGCGATCACACGTTTGAACATGTGTAAACCATCCTGACCACTGACTAATGCCTGATACGGCTCAAAACTTACCTCTTTTTGTAATACAGGGAACTCATCATCTGCCACGTAGGGTGGGTTCGATACGATAAAATCTACGTTTAATTTTAGCCCGTATCGTTCAAGAGGTTTGTATATATCACCCTGTAAGAATATTATCCTATCGGAAACCTGATGCCTTTGTGCATTCATTTTAGCAACCGCTAAAGCATCAGGCGATATGTCTGTTGCAAATATCTTTGCATTATCTGTCTTTGCTGCTAAGGCTATCGCAATGTTACCACTGCCGACTCCGATATCTACAATCACCAACTCATGTTTTTTTACCAGGATTTGTGACTTCTTTATGACAGCCTCTACGAGTAATTCTGTTTCAGGACGTGGTATCAATACCCGTTCGTCTACATAAAAATCCATAGACATAAACTCCGCATGATTTGTGATATATTGTACGGGGATACGCTGTGCACGTCTTTTGATATCTTTTTTGTAGCTTATTGCTATGGTAGTATTTACAGGTTTATCGGGATGTACATAGAGATCAACACGTTTGCAACCCAGAAGATGCGATAAAATAACCTCTGCATCCAGGCGTGGAGAGTCGATACTATACTTTTGCAATACACTGCTCGCCCAATAAACAAGATTGGATATAGTATGACATTCTGGAAATGTATTTATATACTTTTCAATATTATTATTAGCTGAAAAATCGGAATCCGACATAAGAACAATTTAATAAATAATATAGATGGCTGCTTATTCATCCATGCTCTGGCGCCTTTATCTGGGATAAAGGGTAACTTTACAACATACTTTTCATTACACACCAGATATATACACAAATAAACACAGATAAACAAGCTTATTCGTGTTATTCTTTACGCCACTATATCTAAATATTGCAAATCATTTTATTCTTATGGGGCAATGGGAGATGTTGTGATATTTCTCTTGTATTTGATCCCGTTGAGATGTGTTTGCTTTATTTGCTTTGGATGACTTCTGGTCCACCTATCATATAATAAAAGAGCCAGAATCTCATGTAAGCCACTTATATGCTTGCTGCCAGTTCTTTTAATCGTTCTTCTTTATAATACGCTGTTAAGGCATCTATAAGCTCTTCCAGATGTCCCAGCATGACTTGATCCAGATTGTATACTGAAAAATTTATCCGATGATCAGTAACTCGATTTTGTGAATAGTTATACGTACGAATTTTTTCACTACGGTCACCCGTTCCTATTTGATCACGGCGGATTTGATCCCGCTCATTCCGTTTCTGCCCTTCATACAATTCGTATAACCGGCTTCTTAAGATACGCATAGCCTTTGCACGATTTTTATGCTGGGATTTTTCATCAAGACATTTCACAACTAATCCGGAAGGAACGTGGGTAACCCTGACGGCGGAGCTTGTTTTATTAACCTTTTGCCCTCCCGGGCCAGAGGCACGAAAGGTATCTACTACTATATCGTTCGGATTTATATCAATCTCAACCTCTTCGATTTCCGGCAGGATAGCTACTGTGGCTGTCGAGGTATGAACCCTGCCACTCGTTTCTGTTTGGGGCACCCTCTGAACACGGTGTGTGCCACTTTCAAAGCGTAATTTCTCGTATACATTCTTTCCTTCAATAGAAAAGGTTACTTCCCGAAACCCCCCAAGATCTGTTCCACTGCAATCAAAAAGCTCTACCCTCCATCCCTGATTTTCTGCATACTTTGTGTACATACGGAACAAATCAGCAGCAAAAATAGCCGCTTCATCACCTCCCGTTCCTGCTCGTATTTCGGCTATTACATTTTTGCCGGAAGTTCTGTCATCTGATATAAACAAACTTTTGATCTCGTCGAACAGAAACTCTTCTTGCTTCTCTAATTCTCCTAACTCATCCTTAGCCATCTCGGCAAATTCCTTATCTATACCTTCTTGATTCAGGAGACTTTCGGCATCCCTTTTCTTCTTCCGAGTTTCCAGCAATTGGGTATATTTATTCACCATTTTGGAGTAGCTTCCATGCTCCTTTAAATATGTTGTATAACGATTGGAATCTGAAATTACCTCCGGATCTGATAAGAGCCTCTCTAATTCACTATATCTTTCGTATATTTTTTCTAATTTTTTTAATAAATTATCATTCATTTTTTCTTTACGGTTTCTTCTGGAGTATGAGCCTTTTGAAGCCTTTTCTGAAACCTTTCTATTTGACCCGCACTATCGAGAAATTTTTGTTTACCGGTATAAAATGGATGGCACTTTGAACATACTTCCACAAATATTTTCGGTTTCGCCGATCTTGTCTTAAAACTTTCACCACATCCACATGTTACAATAGTTTCCATATATTCCGGATGAATTCCTTGTTTCATTACTTCACTTCCCCCTAAAATAAACAATGCGTTCTGTGAACGCATAATAAAATAAGACAATTATTTATCGCTAAATACCTTTAAAATTCTAACAAACCAAAAAGTGTTCTGCAATAGAAATTTTATTATAAAATTCGTTTGAATATTTATGTGAATTGTATATAATGATTAATTTAGTTTCTCATATTTATATTTTTACATAATTTACAGTTTTTGTTAAAATAACTTCTAACGAAAATGGTATATTTGTAGTATCTTATAACTCTTATTTGTTTGGTTTTATACATTATGTTTGAAGCAATTACAAGTAGTTTAGAAGGTGTTTTTAGCAAACTCAGGGGAAAGGGACGTCTCACAGAGGCCAATATTAAAGATGGGCTGCACGAGGTACGCTTAGCGCTTCTTGAAGCGGACGTTAATTACAAAGTCGTTAAGGACTTCATCCAACATGTCACTGAACGTGCTGTTGGAGAAGAGGTAATAAAGAGCGTTGCGCCTGGACAGCAGATTATAAAGATTGTTCACGATGAATTAGTCAGATTAATGGGGGAATCGGACACAACAATTCCCTTTAGAGAAAACGAACAAACATTGATTATGTTGGTTGGATTACAAGGTAGTGGAAAGACTACCACAGCAGGAAAACTCGCTAAGACCATAGCTTCTAAAGGAAAAAAACCGCTCCTGGTAGCTGCAGATGTACAACGGCCCGCTGCTATTGAACAATTAAAGGTGCTAGGTCAACAACTTGATATGCCGGTGTACTTTGAGCATAACTCGCAACCGGTGAAAATATGTAAAAATTCTCTTCAGCATGCCAAAGAGAGGATGAACGATGTTATTATTTTCGATACCGCCGGAAGACTACATATTGATGATGAACTGATGTCGGAATTACAGGAAATCAAAGAAAAATTAAAACCACACCAAATTTACTTTGTTTGCGATTCCATGACAGGTCAGGATGCCGTTAATAGCGCAAAGGAGTTTGATACCCAACTAGGATTTGATGGTGTAATTTTAACAAAACTGGATGGCGATACCAGAGGCGGAGCTGCCTTATCAATACGGGCAGTTACCGGAAAGCCCATTAAATTTGTGGGTATTGGTGAGAAGTTAGATCGTTTGGAAGAGTTTCATCCGGACCGTATGGCTTCGAGAATACTCGGGATGGGAGATGTTGTATCCCTTGTAGAACGTGCTCAGCAAGCTATTGACATGGAAGAAGCTCAAAAACTTAGCAGAAAAATACAAGACGATACCCTCAGCCTGGATGATTTCCTTATGCAGCTCCAACAGATCAGGAAGATGGGGCCGCTGAAAGAAGTTTTGGGAATGATTCCTGGTATGGGAAATAAGGTCGATGGTTTAAATATAGATGAAAAACAGCTCCAAAAGGTCGAAGCAATTATTAAATCCATGACACGCAGTGAGCGGTCAAATCCGGATATAGTCAACGGAAGCCGGAGACAGCGGGTAGCTACAGGAAGCGGAACAACAATCCAGGATGTAAATCAGTTATTAAAGCAATTCAAATCGATGAAAAAACTAATGAAACACTTCAAAGGAAATGAAAAAAATTTAAAGAAGATGGGATTATTATCAAACAAATTGCCTTTTGGTAAAGGCATGATACGATAATTCAGGTAATAATATAACTATTTAGTTACACAATTTATACTGGTAAGGAGAAAAAATGGTAAGACTGAGAATGATGAGAATGGGTCGCAAAAATAGACCTTATTATAGGATTGGCGCCTTTGATGCCCATGAGGAGAGGGATGGAAAAATCATTGAAAATCTGGGGACATATGATCCTATGGAATCGAATAATGAAAAACAAGTCACTTTAAAAAAAGAGCGGGTAGAATATTGGTTAGGAGTAGGTGCAAAGCCAACAGAGTCAGTCGCTAGTGTACTGAAAAAATTCGGTATAGCATTAAAAAAATAAATCATGCGGATCGATATTTTAACATTATTCCCGGAAATGTTTGAGAATGTACTGGGAAATAGCATTTTAAAGATTGCCCGGGAAAAGGAACTTGTTCACTATAATCTTTTCAATATCCGGGAGTATGCTGAAAATAAGCGATGTGTTGATGATCGGCCATACGGCGGAGGCCCCGGCATGGTGATGAAACCAGAACCTATCTTTAATTCGGTTGAATTTGTTGAACAACAGGCACATGCTTGTTCAAAAAAGATATTGTTAACACCACAGGGGCGCCAATTTTCCCAATCAGTTGCCATGGAATTATCGAAAGAACCTTATGTAATGCTCATATGCGGTCATTATGAGGGTTTCGATGAGAGGGTCAGGATAGGATTGGATGTGCTTGAGTTATCTATCGGCGACTATATCCTTTCTGGTGGAGAAATACCTGCAATGGTAATTATCGATGCTGTGGTTCGTTTGATACCAGGGGTGTTAGGCGACATGGACTCGACAGTGAATGAATCCTTTCATAATGGTTTATTAGAACATCCTCAATATACCCGGCCGGCAGAATATAGAGGTATGCGAGTGCCAGAGGTACTAATGTCTGGCCATCATCAGAAAATAAAAGAATGGCAAAAAAACCATGCGGTAAAAAAAACTCTGGAAAAAAGACCGGATCTTTTACAGAAAATATAATCTTATTAGTATATGTTGTAATAATCTAAAATGAGGAGATGATGACTGTGAATATTATTGATATCCTTGAAAAAGAACAGATGAAAAAGACAATCCCCCAATTTTCAATAGGAGATCAGGTAGACGTATCAGTAAAAATTATTGAGGGTGATAAAGAACGTATTCAGGTCTTTAGTGGCATTGTAATTGCTAAAAATGGCGGAAGCCTCCAGGAAACGTTTACGGTAAGACGCATTGTCCAGGGTGAGGGTGTAGAGCGTGTATTCCCGGTCCATTCACCAAAAATTGCTGATATTAAAGTTATAAAATCGGGTAAGGTCAGGCGCGCAAAGCTCTATTACATGCGTACCAGAACAGGCAAAGGCACAAGGTTGCAGGAGAAATTTGAATAAAAGCAATGTAAGGCAGGAAGAATATAGCGTCTCAGGTAAAAAAGGAAACTTAAGATTATTGCATCAGGAAGGAATAGAGTATTAACAGGAGTTTGATCTAAAGGTAGCATATAGCACAGCATAACTTATGGGTAATCCTTATAAGTATTTAAATCCCTGGATTAAAATTTTTATAAGAACCTTGCAATTGCTCTCTGTTAAATATATCACCTCAAACATATATTTGTTCAAAGATAAGATTCAGAAGTTACCACATGCACAAGCTGTAGGTACACAGGGAGAACACAAAGCGGTAAAATTTCTGAAGAAGAACGGATATAAAATACTGCAACGAAATTACCGATGGAAAGGCGGAGAAATAGATATCATCTGTTACGATCGTGGTACGATTGTATTTGTGGAAGTCAAAACACGGCACTCAGATACTTACGGGCCACCGGAACTCTCTGTTACCGAAGCAAAAAAGAGGCAAATCTTAAAGGTTGCCCGGCATTATATTACAGAAAAACGGATAGAAGGCATAGACTTGCGCTTTGATGTAGTTTCCATTTCCCACACGCCTATTCAAAAATATCCAGCAATAACACTTTTTAAAAATGCCTTCACTAAAAATGATTTGACTGCCGCAAGGATATAAGTTCAAAAAAAATATGATTATTGATACCCACGCACATCTTGATTTTCCCGAGTATAAATCAGACCTGGAATCCATTTTGTCCCGCGCAAAAGAGGCTGGCGTTGGATGTATTATCAATGTAGGTACGAGCCTTGCTTCAAGCGAGAAAAGCGTTGTTTTAGCGAGCCGATTTAACACTATATATGCCAGCATTGGAATCCACCCGCATGATGCTTCAAAGGTTTCTGAGCACAACTGGCAAACATTAGAATCTCTTGTGGGAAAACCGAAGGTCATAGCCATTGGAGAAACAGGGCTTGACTACTACCGTAATCGTAGTCCTCACGAGGACCAGCAGCATATATTCCATAAACATCTGGCTCTGGCAAAAGCCCATAGTCTGCCGGTAATTATTCATTGCCGCGATGCGAGCGATGATTGCTTAAAAATATTAGATGAGCATAAAAACGGCATGCTGAATGGAGTTGTGCATTGTTTCAGCGGGACAAAAGAAGCCGCAAAGAAGTTTATAGAATTAGGATTGTACATCTCTTTTGCAGGGTCGATTACCTTTTCGAATGCAAACACCTTGCGAGAGGTTGCTAAATCGGTTCCTGTTGAAAGACTTCTTTTAGAAACAGATTCCCCCTTTTTGGCTCCTCAACCGAAGAGGGGTGAACGCAATGAACCATCATATTTGTCCTTCATTATCCCCGTATTGGCGAATATCTACGGCCTATCCGTACATGATATTGAGCGGATTACCAGCTTTAATACATATAAACTATTCGGAATAGACGAGCCGGAGCAAGAAGGAAAGATTGCTTATGCTATACGAAATTCATTCTACATAAACCTCACAAATCGATGTTCAAATATATGCACTTTTTGCATGAGGGAAACTTACCCTATCGTCAAAGGCCATCATCTAAGATTACAGCAGGAACCAACTGTGGAGGAAGTATTACATGCAATTGGCGACCCAGACAAATACGATGAGGTAGTGTTTTGCGGCTATGGTGAACCAACCGAGCGATTAGATGTATTGATACCTGTTGCAAAGTTTCTAAAATCAAAGAACAAACGTATCCGGTTGGACACCAATGGACATGGAGATTTAATCAACGGAAGGCCTATTATTCAGGAATTAAAAGGGTTGATCGATACTATTTGCATTAGTTTAAATGCCGATACTGCAGAAAAGTATGAGGAAATCTGTAAGCCTGTTTTTGGGAAAAAGGCCTATCCTGCACTTATCCAATTTATTAAAGATGCGAAAAAGGCAATACCGAACGTACAGATTTCTATTGTAGATATACCGGGTGTTAATGGAGAAAAGTGTAAACAGATAGCGAAAGATTTGGGCGTCGATTTCAGAGTAAGAGAATACAATGTACTAGGTTAGTATTATAGTTCACCGCTGAGTACATAAAGAGCGCAAAGAAATAATTTTCCGATTTTGATATCTGATTTAAATTATCCACGTATTTTCTCAAAGTCTCTGCGGTAAGAAATTTTTATAGAATTTTCATCCATGTTACGAAAAGCAACCATAGAAGATATTGAAAAGATTTATAAACTCATAAACGAATTTGCATCAAAGAACGTCATGCTGCCACGGTCTCTCAGCGAACTTTATGAAAATATCAGGGATTTTTTCGTGTTTATTCAGCATGATAAAGTGGTTGGCTGTGCAGCCTTGCACATTTTTTGGAAAGATCTTGCGGAAATAAAATCGGTTGCCGTATTGGAATCTCATCAACGCGAAGGAATTGGGAAAAAACTGGTAATGGCCTGTAAGCGTGAGGCGAGTAAATTACATATTGCAAAGATATTTGCCCTTACCTACGTACCAGAATTCTTTGAAAAATGCGGATTTATCAGGGTAGAAAAGGAAAGTCTCCCTCACAAGATATGGTCTGAATGCGTCAAATGCCATAAATTCCCAGATTGTGGAGAAATTCCAGTGATTTATGAATTACAGAAAACTATCTAATCTGAGATATTATTACTTTCAGACTTGATGTTTCCCTGATATTTTGGCAAAATGGCTTCTTAAAATAGTTATCTGAATTTTTACCGCTTTACGATCAGAAAATATGTGGAAAGAAAAAGAAATAACAGGATTTCACGGGGGTTTTAACTTCCTTGATACCTATCTGTTAAAATTTTGCAATATTATAGAGGAAGTTTCTTCTGGCAGCACGCCGGAGACATTTAAATACAATATTCCTGACCAGGAAGTAAAATATGGTATTGTGAACCTCTGTCCTACAGAGCCGTGGGAATTACCGAACTGGGCAATCCTGGAAAACAAGACCCTGGCATTCCTTGATAAGCTGGAAGAAATAAAAGTACGTTACTTTCCAAAAGCACACTTTTTCATTGCTATCAATAAAAAAGAGGACAGAACCATTGCGGAGGCAGTGAACTATGCAAGCAACGCCGATAACGCCGAGTGGATGAAGATTTTTGCCTTAGACCCAAAATATCCGCAGAACGATCCTGTTTTGTTAGCAAAAGTTATTTTAGGTATAGATATTAATTTTGGTCAGGATACCATGGATCTGGGTATTTTAATCCTTGATGCCCAAACGGTATCGGCTGTCTACGAAAGCTGCATTCTGGAGAATAAGGTTAATTCACGACTCATAGCTATTTCTGGCACAGGTCTGAAAGAAAACGAGATTATCAATGTACAACTGGGAACATCTGTAGACAAGGTACTCCATTACAGGACTGTTGAAGCGGGCGACTATCGGGTTTTTATAAACGGTCCTTTGCGTGGCAAAGAAATATCAGACTTATCACAGAAGATAGATTGGTCTACCAATAACATTGTAGTCTTAAAAGAACAGGATAGTAAGGTTATGTTTCCCATGCTCAAGTCTGGTGAATTAACATTTACTACTAATACACACGGGGAATTACGGCAGTGTATTTATTGTAATTTTTGTGATAGTATTTGCCCTGCAGATTTAGAACCTGCCCTCTACTACCATAGTTATATCCGGGGAGAAAAGCACAAGGCACGCCTCTATAATTTAGAAAAATGTATTGAATGTGGGTTGTGCAGCTTCATATGCCCCTCAAAGCTGGAACTCTTACGGATTATCAGGGAATGCAAGGCGCTGGGTAAAAAATTATGAAAAAATCGCTTAAACCAATAGAAGATATTCTGAGTAAGAATCTTGACCGTACAGAATCATTTATCCATACCCATCCAAAAATCAACTTCCTGTTTGGGAGTCTTTTTGAAGCCTTTGACAGTCTTATTCGTAGCAGAAGAGAAACGGCACAAACACAACCCTTTATCCGAAATAATTATGATGTAAAACGGTTTATGGGGGCTGTACTCGTGGCATTAACTCTCGGATGGGTTTTCCCGTCCATTTATTTTTATGGCTGGCAGTGTGTAATACCCAAGCTTATGGTTTCGTTTATTGTAGGTGTATTCATCGTTGATGTAAGTTGGGCCATTATTGCACAGGAAGGTCATATCAGCGAAGGCGGATTCGTATCATGCATGTTCATTCCTGCCATATTGCCTCCACAATCGCCGCTTTGGCTAACCGGTTTAGGCGCAGCGTTGGCTATTCTCTTCAGGAACATACTGGGTGGAGTCGGTAATAATCTTGTAAACCCCGCCCTTTTCAGCCGTTTGTTTTTGACAATATGCTTTCCGGCCCTTCTGGTCACCGGTTATCAAATACCCTTTGTAGGTATCCCGGATATCCATGTTCTCCGCTATGGATTAGATACTATTACCCATGCTACACCATTAACGGCATTCAAGGCTAACGGGGAAATACCCTCTTACCTTTCTCTATTTCTGGGAACTGCAAGTGGTTCTTTGGGTGAAACGTGTCGACTGGCGCTGATACTATCGGCTTTATGGTTAATCAAAATAAAAGTTGCGAATTGGAGAATACCCGTATCCTATCTTGGCAGTGTGTTTATCTTCTCCCTGTTTTTTTCATTGATTTTAGGTAAAGCTGTAGCTCCACCCTTGTTTCAACTTTTTAGTGGTGGTTTAATTCTGGGGGCATTTTTTATGGCTACAGATCCGATAACAGCAACATACAACCAAACAGCAAAATGGGTCTTTGGCGCAGGATGTGGATTTACCACGGTACTGATAAGAGATTTTACCACATTACCTGAAGGGGTTATGTATGCAATCCTGCTTATGAATCTCCTGGCGATACCAATCCAGTCTTTAGCAGTAAAGATGAGGTATCGTATATGAGGAAAAACTTTCTTTCATTCGTAAAACTTACAGTTCTCCGAACAATATAATGGACGAATTTAAAAAAATAATATCTCGTATTATTTCAATTCTCCTGATTACTTTTTTACCCTGTGCAGGACTTCTTGTAGTGTACTTCTTTACAGCTCCAAGAATCGCTGAATACTACGATATAAAGGAAAAGCGCGCTGTTTTGGATATTTTTCGTATTCCCTATCGTACGGTAGAAAAGAAATTTATGGGATTTCATTTTACGGTATATGATAAAAAAGATATTCAAGAAGTTTTTCGTAAAAATATAACCATGGAAACACCTCCCTTATCCTGGGAAATTCAACCCACAGGCCGAGATTCCTCTGAAGAAAGACAAAAGGATACGAGTGGAAAAAGGATATTCAAATACGTGAAAGAAGGAAGCCTTCAAGGTGTTGGATTTGTGGAATCAAAAATGGGATACGGTTACAATAAATCAAGCACTATGTCTCTCTTTATTTGTCTGGAACCTGACGGGGAAACATTAAAGGGTATAGAAGTATTAGACCATAGCGAAACACCGGGTTTAGGCGGTAGAATTACTGAAGATCAATTTAAAAAACAATTTATCGGGAAAAAGTTAAAACCGAAGATAATAATGGTCAAGGAAAGAAAAGCTGAAGGCGCAAATGAATTTGATGCAATTACCGGTGCTACCAACACCAGTAAAGGAATAGCAGCCTTTATCAACGATGCTGTAAAAGAATTTTGGGAAGGGCAAAGGGAGATAACATGGTAGGATTAAAGCGAAATATACGAAAAACCTCTAAATTCCTCATGAGGGATAATCTGATCCTGACTGCTGGCGCCGGACTTGGATTTTGCTCTTCACTGGCTGTAACAAACAAACTTGAAAATTCTCTAACCATGGGACTCGGAGTAACATTTGTAACCGCCGGGAGTTTTTGTCTGGTCTATCCCTTTAAAAGACTTATATCAACCGCAGGTACACACCATAAGATTTCTCTCCTGATGATTATCGTATCTGTCTTTGTAGCTATATTCGGATTCTTTGCACAATCATTTGTCCCTGAGATAGCAGCAAATATAAAAGCATATATTGACCTAATTACCACAAATTGTATAGTGCTGGCTGTAATCTCTGAGGGGTTAACCGTAAACTTTTGGGAAGCGCAAAGGAAGATATTTAAAGCATGCTTAGGATATTCCCTTGCCTTAGTTCTGCTTGCATTTTTAAGAGAACCTCTGGGTTTTGGGACCGTTATGGGTTTCTCCGTGCTTCCTGCTACCTTTCCACGGGTCGTCCTTATGATTACCCCTGTGGGTGGATTCTTTGCACTGGCAGGATTTAGGCTTTTATTGCGTCCGATTCTTATTAAGGCAGGAATTGTATATCCGGAAGCTCCTAGCTCCGGCCTGGTAACAGCAACAGACGGAGGGGAACCTGTACCGGTTACTCAACCAAAGCGAAGAGTATCTAAAACATCTTTCATTGCTATAGGATTAGGGGTTTGTCTGTTTCTTAGCATTATAATACATATAAAAACAATACCTAGTCTTCATCAGCAATTCAGTATTCTCATCCCTGTCCTTCTGAGCGCCCTTTTCTTTGATGGAATTGTATTAAGCAAACTTTTAGGAATATGTCCCTTACTAAATAAATCACGCCAAATTGACGCAGCGTGGAAGATGGGTGTGGCGGTAATTATTGTAACAACATTATCCACTGCATTAAACTGGTTGGTATATCACCATATCTTAGTTAAGTGTAGTGACTTCTTATCCCGATATTCGCCTTTGCCATTACGATTAGAAAACATCTTCTATCTAACGGTTTTTATTGTTACTATCGCTGTATTTGTACAAGTCTTAAGTGTATTATTAAGAAAATTTGCAAAGAATGTATATGAGCAAATGGGTCAGTTTCTGGAGCTTATTACCGTTAACTGTATTGTCCTTGCCAGCGCCACATTTACCATTCCTACAGGAGCAAAATTTTTTGTTACAACGGTGACAGCGCTTGGATATGGTCTTCACTGGATGATGGTAGTTATATGGCTTGCCCTGTTAAGGCGTCAACGTCTGGTTGTTCCCACTACGGTATGGGATGAAGATACTATTGCTATCCTGCTCTTAGGTATCATGGCGGCTATATTTACCGGTATTGGAATGATACAAATTTTTTAAATTGTAGCGCATAAACGGTAAAACTTTGGCTGATAAAAATATGCGGTATCTTACCTGGTTTTTATCAAAAGAGAATTTAGAAGAATTGAGGAGTAAATAATGGTTACCCCCTTAGTAATAGGAGCTGGTATCCTTGCCTTACTGGTATTGTTACTGAGCTTATTCAGCGAAATCATCTATCAATTCTTCGGTCGGGGTGAGAAACGAAAACTCACTATTTTAAGTGATGATGATTACCGGAAGGAACTAACTATTGAGGGAGGGGAAAAACTCCTGCCTTTGCTTCAGAGCAGAGGGTTTAACGTTCCTGCCGCTTGCGGGGGTATGGCTACCTGTGGCCAATGTAAGGTAAAGCTCTACACAAATGTAGGCCCATATACGGCTGCTGAAACTCCTCATTTTGATATGAAAACAAGGGAAACATCCCGGAAATTTTTAGAACAAGGCACCGGAGATGGTTATGTACGATTGGCATGCCAGGTCCGGGTAGAGAAGGATGTGGATCTGTATCTGCCCAAAGATACGCTATCGGTAAAACAATATACGGCACGATTGGTTAAGAAAAAAGCGCTTACCAGTGATAAGACAGAAATCTGGTTACAACCATCAAAGCCCATTCAATATAGACCTGGTCAATATATCCAATTGGCTATTCCTGAAGACTTCGTAGAAGAACATTATAAAAAATACGACACATTTATCAAAGAAGCTTGTAAGAATTTAGGGAAAGAGTTTATCCCTTATACACCCGGTGCAACTCTATACAGAGGCTATTCCCTTGCCTCTACAGAACCAGACCTTTTGAAACTTATCATTCGTATGGCCCCTGTTGACCCAAGTAGGGTTATAGAGAAGGGAGGGGCTCCTTGCATAGGACCGAGTTGGGCGCACCACTATATCCTTGAGAAAAATCTGTGGAATTTCTTCCGGGGCGAAAAAATACATTTCACCGGACCATATGGACATTTTACTTTAAGGGAACAACCACACACCGCAGTATTTGTAGCAGGCGGTGCAGGTTTAGCGCCTATCATTGCCCTCCTTGAGCAATGGTTCAAGGAAGGCCGCAAGGATAAGGCTATCTTCTTCCTCGGAGAACGAAGATTTCAGGATATTCCAACGTCTTATTTACCCAGGTGGTTAACCTGGCAACAAAAAAATCACAATTTTAAATTGGTGCCGGTACTTTCCGGAGCATTTCGCGGTGATAATCCTGCAGAATTAAACGATGTAGATAAAAGGTGTTACCATTGTCTTTCCGTTGATGGTAAACAGATTATCAAAGAACAAGGTCTGATAGATGATCAGGAAACTCACTGGAAGGGAGAAGTAGGATTCATTGGGCCTCTTCTCAGGACGTATCTTTCACCTGATCAGAATATTGTGTTTTACCTTTGCGGACCAGCTCCTATGACAGTTACCGTAATCGATGCGGCAGCAAACGTATTGAATCTGAAAAAAGAAAACGCCTTATTTGATGACTTTACGGGTACTTTAACTCCATCGGTAGATCTGCTGTATCAGAAACTTGAAATCAAAGAAAAGATCTACGCTTTAAATATACCAAACGCAGATAAGCTTATCGAAAAGATCAGTCACATCCTCATTATCCAGTTGATATTAAAAGACAAAATTGATGAAAGTTACCGTTTTCTTGAACAAGTAAAAGAGGCGATTGGCAAATCCGGGCAAGAATTGGAACTCATGCTTCTTTCATATAAGAGTTAAAACATACCTCAAGTTCGCTTGGAATCTGCTCGTGAAGCAAGAGAAAGATAAGCCTACGGTTTAGACTAACGAGCCTTTGTATAATAATGGTCTTGTTAGTTTCAATGTTTTAGGTACAGACAGAAAGACTTACTCCATTCTTTCCTTAAGGCAATAGGAAATAGTATTATTTTACAGATGAATTGGACTAGGATTTACTCTGTTTAAGTATCAGAAAAAGTTCATCCTTTAGGGCAAGCCGCCTTTTCTTAAGAATTTCCATTGCCATGTCTGATCTGGGTTCAATATTGTTCTCTACCCGATACACCTCTCGGTCGAGTTTGTGGTATTCATCAAATAGATTTTTAAAGTGCTCATTCGTCATTTTCAAATTATGAATTTCCTGACTATATTCAGGAAATTCGTGAATAAGACTATGATGTTCATTGTGCATACTATTTTTCCTTTCTCAATACATGTGATTTTCGGATATCCAGTCGGCTATCAGAAGAAAAAAAAAGAATTTGGGAATATATCTTACGCTAAGAATTAGATATTACAAGATCTCTATGTTAAACACATAACTATACAAGATCAAAGAAATATGTTGCTCTATAAGTTAGTTTTCCTTACCTTGCAAATATATAACAAAGCAGGTAATTTTGTCAACGAGGATATAATAATATAATACGAAGGTAAGGGTATTACAGGAAATTGCCGATCAATTCTGTAACGTAATTTGGAGAAGCACCTTGCTTACCGGAACATCTCTGATTTTGCAAGCATTCTCCATGAGAAGGATTTCTTGCGAAATATACCTAATCAATGTATAGTGTGTAAAAAATATACCTTTTATTTTTTCATAGTTCAGAAGATTGTATAATCAGATTCCAAATCTGGAGCAATTATGATTTTAGAAACTTTTATCAGTACGGCAAAAAATAATTTCAAGAAAACAGTAATCAGGGACTCCTTAGGTACTACATTGAATTTTGGACAAACACTTACTGCTGGTATCCTTTTATCAAAACATATCCGTGCTTTCGAGGGAGAAAACATCGCTATTGTATTTCCTGCTTCAGTGGGAGGAGCTTTAGCATATATTGCAACAATTTTTGCCGGCAAAATTCCTGTTGGTTTGAATTTTCTGGCAAGTAAAGAAGATCAGGATCATGCCCTCAGTATTTGTAACGTTAAAACAATTTTCACTTCTAAAATCTTTATAAAGAAAGCGGGAATACCAGAAGACCCGAGAATGGTTTTTATTGAGGACGTAAAAGAGAGGACATCAAAGCTCCAAAAGATCGTAACCTATGTATCCTGCAAATGGGGATCAAAACGTTCGCTTATTCAGAAATTTAAAAAGTACGACGCCCCTGATAAGACAGCCATCATACTCTTTACCTCTGGTTCAGAATCAACTCCCAAAGGGGTTTCTTTAACACATCACAATATATATGCAAGTATTCAAAACTTTGGCACGGCATTTAACCCTATCGGGGAAGATGTCATTTTAGGCACATTGCCATTCTTTCACGTTTTCGGTTTTACTGTTTGTTTATGGCTTCCTTTAACGATGGGGATAGGGGTTGTTTTTCATCCAAACCCGACAGAATACGAGCGAATTGGCAGGGTTATTGAGGATTATCGTGTAACCATGCTTTTAGGAACCAGCACCCTTTATCGTGGTTTTATGAAAAGGTGGAGTCAAGAACAGATTAAGAGTGTACGTCTGGCATTTGCTGGAGCTGAAAAATTACATGAGCATATAAGGAAAAAATTTCATGAGAAATTTGGGATACCTATATTTGAGGGATACGGCCTTACAGAAAGTAGTTCCTGTGTAAGCGTTAATCATCCAGGCGATTTCAGACATGGAAGTGTAGGTAAGGTTTTCCCAAATATTACCTGCCGGATTGTAAATCCAGAAACATACGAAGAGGTCACACCAGGAAAAGAAGGATTGATACTTATACAGGGTCCAAATATCATGAAAGAGTATTATAGGTCGCCAGACCTAACCAAACAGGCATTTTATAATGACTTCTATGTAACCGGTGATATAGGGAAAATAGAAAATGGATTTCTCTTTATTACCGATCGCTTAAAAAGATTTGCAAAAATTGGTGGAGAAATGGTTCCTCTTACCTTAGTTGAGAACAAATTATCGAGCATATTAGATAAACATACAGATCAGGAAAAAAGGAATTGTGCTGTTATAAACATCCCCCATACGCACAAGGGAGAGCAAATCATTGCATTCGTTGTTCACAACAATCCTGATAAATTCCTGTTGAATACTGAGCTTGATGAGCTCTGCGTTACAAGACTCTCACAACCAGATCATTATATTCCTATAGACACTATTCCCATACTTCCATCAGGAAAAGTAGACTATAAAAGGTTAAAACATATTGCGTTAGAACAACTTGCCGAGGTCTAACAACACCTGTATTTCCTTCGTAAAGTTGGCATGGTTGGCCATGAGATAATAAACAATAAGTTTAACCTTTACTATTTTTGATTGCACCTCCATTGTATTATGTCAATTATATCATTAAATATTCCAAACCTGGAAAGAAATAAACCGCTTGCGCCTTTTACAACATATCAAATCGGTGGACCGGCGGATTTATTTGTGGAGGTATATACCATTGATGAGCTGACACATGCTTTGTTGGAGGCGCAACGAAAGGGTGTCCCTTTTTTCTTACTTGGTTGTGGAGCTAATATTCTCGTTACTGATAAAGGATTTCGAGGACTAATTATCCGGAATTTAGCAAATAAAGTTACTTTCTTAGATAATAGCAGAGTATTAGCAGAAAGTGGCGCAACCGTCGCCCATCTTATAGAACATTGCAGGAATCGAGAGTTATCCGGCTTTGAGCACTTTATTGGTATTCCCAGTACTGTGGGTGGGGCCCTATGGCAAAATTTACATTTTCTATCGGCAGATAGACAACGTACGCTATTTATAGAAGAGATCGTTTTGTCTAGCCATATCTTAACAGAAGAGGGACAACACCGTACAGTTCAAGTTGATTACTTTCAATTTGGTTATGATCAGAGTATTTTACAGAAACGTCAGGATGTTGTGCTCGATGTTACCTTTCAACTTATTGCGAAAAGAAAAGACGAAATTCAGATAGTGATGGATGAAAATACGGCCTGGCGTAACGCTAAACAGCCGCAATTATCAGAATACCCAAGTTGCGGCTCTGTATTTAAAAAAATTAAAGGTATTGGAGCTGGAAGGTTGATAGAGCAGGCCGGACTCAAGGGCGCACGTATCGGCAATGCAGAAGTATCGAAGAAACATGCAAACTTTATTGTCAACACGGGTAATGCCCGGGCTGCTGATATTTTACAATTAATTAGGTATGTACAAGAGGAGGTAAAACGGAAATTAGGATACACCCTGGAAACAGAGATTACAATAATCGGGGAACAGGAATGAGTATTCCAGAACAAACTGACCGACGCTCTAACTCAAATATTGAAAAAGCTCTTAAGACCGTAGAAACAGAAATTTGAAAGCTTGGAAAAACGGAGAAGATGAGAGGATGGAAGATTGAAAATATGGATATTTCATACTCCCACCCTCATATCTTCTTAACTTCTAAATCACCGTGCCTCTGTAACCTCTATTAAACCTAATGTATATTATAAACCAGTTTTTCTCTGACAGGCTTAGAAATACCCGTATACCTCTCTCTAGCTAGCTTTTACAGAGATCTGCTTTGGTTTTACCTCTTCTTTCTTTTGCAAGGTAATCTCGAGCACACCATTTTTATACTCTGCCGTTACTTTGTTTGAATCTACAGACGGAGGAAGAGGAATAGAACGGGAAAAACTCCCGTAACGTCTCTCCATACGATAGAAGCTTTTATTCTTTTCTTCTTTTTCCTCCTTCTTCTCACCTTTTATTAAAAGGGTATTTTCCTGTATCGAAATATCTATATCCTTTGGGTCAATTCCTGGAATTTCAGCTTTTACCGTAACTTTTTCATTGGTTTCTGACAGATCAATAGGGGGTATCCAGCCACCTGTTTCCATACCAAATTCTGATAAATCAGATCCTTTAAAAAAACGGTCAAACATGCGGTTCATTTCATTTTGTAGAGAAGAAATGGTTGGTAATTGCGACCACTTTATTAGCTCTCTGGCCATACTATAATCTCCTTTAAAACAGAAAATGAAAGATAATAGATACAATTTTTATACATCTCAATATAACTGTCACATCAGCGGCAAGATTAAAAGGTTATTAGCTAACCTTTATAGAAATTTGTTTCGGCTTCACCTCTTCCTTCTTTTGCAAGGTAATCTCTAATACACCGTTTTTACACTCCGCTGTTACTTTATCTGTATCAACAGTAGCAGGCAGAACAACAGAACGGGAGAAACTTCCATATTGCCTTTCTATACGATAGTAGTTTTTTCCCTTTTCCTCTTTTTCTTCTCTCTTTTCACCTTTCAAGAAAAGGGTGTTCTCCTGTATTGAGATGTCTATATCCTTCGGGTCAATACCCGGTATCTCAGCCTTTACTGTAATTTTGTCATTTGTTTCTGATAAGTCAATAGGTGGTAGCCACATACCCGTTTCAGTTAAACTTCCCTCTCTAAAAATCCTATCCATCATCCTATTCATTTCGTTCTGTAATGAAGAAATAGTTGGCAAATACGACCACTTGGTAAGCTCTCTTGCCATAACAGGCTCCTTTCAAAAATTAAATTAATAAATGATAAAGCATTTGTTCTGTTATGAAGCAAAAATAATACCTAAAAATAATTTTTTACATATAATTTAATTAATATACCGCAAATTAATGATTTATGGCTTAGTAATATTATTCGAAGCATGAATAAGCACTGCCATATTGACAGTACAGTATTGAATAAATGCCACTAAGTTCGTACCATTATGTAAAAGTAATTTTTAATTTTCTTGAAAGGTTTAATAAAATTTGTTTTATTTATTCTCATGAAAATAAATAGAAACACTATAATTAAAGATCTTATTGAATTTCACCCGGAAACTCTTGCTGTATTTAAAAAATACAATCTCGTCATCGCCGGTGGTGTCCGTGGACCTAATGAGCCTATTGCCTTCTTTGCAAAGGCACATGAGGTTGATTATGATACCCTTGTTAAAGAGTTAAATGAAGCTATTGAAAAGGGTGGTGGAGAGCATATAGAAATACCGAAGCTTGAAGAAGACAAGATTTATGAGAAATTTGCTAAAACAGCTATCATTCTGACACTTACGGCAGGTGTAACTTTTGGCGCTATTATCCTGAGTTACATTGCTATGAAGGCAAATTTTAATTCGATTTACTATGCGCTCATTCAGGCACATGGCCACGCACAACTTTATGGATGGGTTGGACTTTTCATTATGGGCTTTGCTTTGTATATCGTACCAAGGGTAAAGAATACTCCTCTTCAAAACAAAGGCCTGGTAAATACCTGTTATGGACTTATTGTTACTAGCATTTTACTGAGAGCAATCATACAACCCTTACCTTTTCATGCTATTAGATTTTTACTCCTGGTATCCGGTATTCTTGAAATCCTTTCAATTTGCCTATTTATCTTTATTATTCTCAAGACTATTTTCTCAAGTAAAGAAAAGATCGCTGTCTTTGATAAGTTTTTCAAGATGGGAATTATTTGGTTTATCATAGCTGCATGTATTGATTTAGGAATGGTAATCTATTTATATGCCCATTCCTCCTACGAGATTCCCAGATCTATTTTCAGCCCTTATGTTCATCTTTATCTCTTTGGCTTTGTATGTATGTTTATTTTTGCTGTAAATATAAGGACTGTATATGCATTTCTCGATATTAAGCCTGTCAGGGAAGAAGCTGTCAACTCGACCTTTTGGATTTTAAATATATCGATCCCAATTTATTTCATTGCACATATATTTGCAGATAAAAGCGTCCTGGCGCTTCGCTGTTCACAGATCATTGTATTCCCTATGGCATTTGCTATTTTCGCATTTATCTATGGCTTACGTGTCTTTGAAAGGTCTACAAAAGAACTCCATGATGTAATTATGGATAGGAGCTATGCCAAGACGATTCGTACGGCGTATATTTGGCTTATCGTCAGCACTATTATATTACTTGTAATACCGTTTTTAGGGCATGGAACACACGTGCAGAAATTATTCCACGGTTCGCTGAATCACGCCCTCACCGTTGGATTCATAACGATGATAATTATTGGCTATGCATCTAAAATGGTCCCAACCTTTAAAGGGATTGATATGCATAGTCTGAAGTTGTCAAATATCACCTTTGTCCTGTTGAATATTGGCTGTTTTATCAGAGTATTCTCCCAAATATTAGTAGGTATAAGCGAAGGAAAATCAGTATTTTATGTAGCGGTTGGCACATCTGGCTGGTTTGAGTTGGCGGCGCTAGGTATTTTTGGATACAATCTATGGAAGACTATGGATACTACTATCCAAGAATCCAAGCCTTCGCTCCCTAAAAAATTAACTAAAGTTACAAAAGATACAAAGGTATTTGATATTGTAGATCAACACCCGGAAACACTTCAAATATTCCTGGATTTTGGATTTGCTCAAATGGCAAATCCAGTTATGAGAAATACTATGGGGCGAGTCGCAAGTATAGAGATGGCAACAAAGATGCATAACGTAGATCTGGATAAGTTCCTTGATGCCCTTAATAATAAGATTGCAGAAAAAAAATAAACCATTACGATCTGATATCAATATACTCCAGCCTTTTCACTCATAATAGACTTTTCCATTTCAAATTACCTCTTAAAAAGTAGTTTTCTCACTCTTTTTTGTCTAAAAAAAGAAATAACAAAAATGTGCCATGTCACATGACACACTTGTGTGACATGGCACACTTATACTGTTTTATCTAAATAATTAATTCTATATGTTTACATTCTATAACAGATTAGCTTTATTGATCTTATTTAAATAAAAATATACTTAAATTATTTTTTCCTCATTATGGTACATTTTTTGTTAATTAAAGATTTATATTCATAATTTCAAATTATTATACATTTTATTAAGATGCTCCATTAAGTAACAAATTAATAATAACAACGTCACACGATTCGCATAACAAGTCCAATTTAAGAAAGGAGATGGATAATGAAAAAACGTTTTATGTTAATTTGTCTATTTACCCTAGCTGCAGGAGCTATATCCTATCCCTATACATGGAATATTGGCTTCTCCAACCCGTGAACTCATGCGGATGATTAGCTCTCATATGTCTAAGATATTCGATGCTATAATGGCGGGGGATCATAATACCGTATCTAAGGAATCCAATGCAGTAGCTGAAACTAGTAAAAGTATCATGAGAAATTTCTTTCCGGAGGATGGGAAGATTGGAGAGTGGTTCAAAGAAACGGGCAAAGACCCAAACAATCCCGAAGAAGTAACTACAGTAAAAAAGGACTTTGAACAATATTCAAAAAGCATTGTTGATGCTGCAATGAACATTGCTGAAAATGTTAAAAAACAAAATATTGTTGAAACATATAAAAATTTTGACACCATGTTAAAAAATGCATGTTTTGCTTGTCATGAAACTGCCCGTCCGAAATGGCCAGAATGGCCGGAATGGATGCAGATAACCGGAGGTTAATTTATATAAGATATAGAAAAACTATCTTCTTATACCACCATTCTATATCTCAATCGCCCTCAAATTGTTTCTCTACTGAGATTTTTATGGCACGAAACAAATAGAAATAACCAAGAGGAGATTATGCAAGAGGAACAATATGTCTGCATCGTATGTGGTTACAATATGGTAAATTACCATCCAGACTTTTGCCCATTCTGCGGAGCGCCAAAAAAAAAGTTTATCACCTCAGAAGAGTGCTCTACAAGGTTTAAAGTGGAAGGTACTCTGATAAACGAAAAAGTGACACGCTTAAACTCCGTGCCGCCTCTCGGACTAGAACACGCCGCTTATCGTATCGAGACAGGTGGGAAAGTCTTCTGGGTAGATTGTCCTTCATGCTTCGACAGGAATCTAAAAACGGCAGACGTCATTACATTTACCCACCATCACTTTCTTGGTGCAAGTAATCAATACCGCAATTTTTTCCATTCCCAGGTATGGATCCATACGCTTGATTCTTCTCATAATATCTGTCGGGGATTCACTTTTGATACAACCTTTAAAGAAAATTTTGTTCGATCCTACATTGAGGCATTCCATATCGGAGGCCACACACCAGGCTTCACCTTGTATTTTCTTGAGGATGTTTTATTCATTTGTGACTATGTCTTTTTTAAAAAAACTGATATGCAATTTAACCCTTTTGGCCCGCAAGAAGAAACTAAGCAATGTGCAGCTACAATTAATAACGTATTACAGGGCAGAAGAATAAATAATGTTTGCGGGTTTAATTATGTAGCTGAGTACAGGGATTGGAGAGAAAGATTTGACCGTTTATTAAGCGAGGGCTAAGTATCAATTGATTGGATTCTTCCTGTTTTGTTAACTAAAAAATGTTTGACAATATACTAAGTAATTTTATAGAATATTAAATTAGTTTTTTCGCTTGAGAATCTCTACATGTTAGGTTTATTCTCGGGAAATCAAGTTTCTTTCGAAAATATATTGCTGTAGTTAAAACGTAACTACCCCAGTAGCTATGCTGAGAGTGTTCTCAGAAGCACGGGATGTTTTTTCCTGATCTAGGAGGAGAAGGAAATGTTGAAAAAGTTGGGTCTTAGTGTTGCTTTTGCTGGTGCGTTAGCCTATAGTGGTGTATTAAATACGGTATTTGTAAGCTCTGTTACAGCAGAGGAGAAGAAAGAGGAAAAGAAGAAGGAAGGTGGACACCTCATACAATTAGTAACAGAAGAGAAAAAAGAAGAAAAAAAGAAAGAAGGACACCTCATACAAGTAACGACAGAAGAGAAGAAAGAGGAGAAGAAAAAAGAGGGTCACTTAATACAGATGACAACAGAGAAGAAGGAAGAAGAGAAAAAGAAAGAAGGACATCTCGTACAGATAATAACAGAAGAAAAGAAAGAAGAAAAAAAGAAAGAGGGACATTTAGTACAATAAGCAAGAATTGCTTAACGTAATAATGTATTCCTTAAAAATAACAAAAAAGGCAACTCAAAAGAGTTGCCTTTTTTGTTGCCATTATCGCCAAATTTTATCATGATAATCCTTGAGTACCTACAGTAATTCTTTCTTTATTATGATGCTTTCAGAAGGAAAGCATGTGCACAAAGCCCGGCGCCAAAAGCTACCATGATGCACCAGTCACCAGGTGCTATTCCTTTCTCCAAAATCTCCTGCAACACAAACCATACCGTAGGCGAAGACATATTACCATACCGGGCTAAAATATCACGGGTTGCTTTCAAATGTGTTTCGGAAATTCCAAGTTCATTTCTGATTGCATTAATTACCTTTTCCCCTCCCGGATGAAAGACCCAATGCTGTATATCTTCAATCCGTAATCCTCTTGGTTTCAAAAGATCCATCACTACCCTCGCAACCGTTTTACTTGCTATTTCCGGTATGAGAACAGAAATTTGATTATGGAGTTGACCATTCCTATAGATATAACGTATATCATTACGATATTGAGGATCGTAAAGGCTTGCTGAACCAACTAAAGCCAATCCTTTTGAACGCTGGCACAATATGGTTGCAGACGCACCGTCCGCAAAGATTGCATTCGAAACTATCAAACTCAAGTCATCAGACATTTGAAATGTGGCGCTGCAAATCTCCACCGAAACACTTACAATCACACTATCGATTGATCCACTAACCAGCCCTTTGCATATTTGCAAATTCGGAATTGCCCCTCCACAACCACTGCCAACCAAATCATAAGCTTGTACTTGATGAGACAATCCCAATCGTTCTATAAGATAGGTTGATATGCCAGGGCAAATATAGCCGGTACACGTGTTAACCACAAGTCCCGACACATCATTTACAGTCAATCCAGCCTGGATAAGGGCATTCGTAATCGCCTGAGAGGAAAGACCAACTGCCCAATTGGTAAAACGCGCAATACGGTCATCAGGGTTTTCGTTCACAAGACATTCGATATCTTCGACAGCAAGATATCGGTTCGATACACTTGGATGAGCAAAAACTCTCCGCATAATCGATAAGCTTCTTTGACTCAGTTTATCTGAGTAATATTTCATAAGAAACGCTTCAGCCTGGGCCTGGCTTATATGAAAAGGTGGCGTAGCAACTGCTATTGATGCTATGGAAACATCTTCCTTTAAGAAGTTTGAAGCCGTTATCTTATCACAGGTCATCTTTATGTATCTATTCTTAAAAACCTCAGTATACGCCGAATAGAACGTGTGTATCTCCACAAGGGAGTCCTAACTCCTAATCTGTATCCCAAACGATTAATTGCTGGTAGAATTGATAAACCAATAGAATTCGAGTCGATATAGTTCATGTGCGTGGCCAGAGTGTGATGCATCTTATCTATAAGCCAATCCTGATCAAGGGTAGGGGAAACATAAAACACCGGATCAAGCATTTCCGGTGAAGAAAGCGTCAAGACTCCTTCTTTTCGTGCAATATGTTCAAGTTCGGTTCCGGGATATATCCGAATTCCTATATTGAAAAATACGATGTCTCTCGGATGTATACATTGCTCTGCAAAACGTAAAGTTTCCCGAACTGTTTCTTCTGTTTCGCATGGACCACCGAGCATAAAGATCCAAAGGCAAGGCAACCGGTGACGTTGGATAATTTGGGCTGCATTATAGACGTCTTTCACGGTAAAACCCTTGCTAAGTCCCTCAAGGACAACACCAGATGCACTTTCAACAGTAATCCCAATACCAACAAAACCGGCCCGCTCCATTACCATAAGAAGATCTTCGTCGATAAAGAGTGGATTCAACTCCAGGCTTTGGAGGCGAACATTAAGTCGAACACGGGCAAGGTCTTCACATACCTTTACTGCATGATCATAAGGAGAATTAAACACATTGTCAACAAATTCGATATCCCGCAGTCCTTGGGAGGTGAGGTGTTTAATAGCATGAACGATAGCTTTGGGGTCACATAAACGGTAATCATGTCCTTCGATTTTTCTATAGGTACAGTATACACATTTGAAATGGCATCCAAGTTTGGTTTGAATGGGAACGGTAGATAATCTGGACAGATAGGCGCGCACATTAATCCACCGATGAAAATTAGGAACGAGATAACCATCTAAAAAGCGGGCTACATACCCGGTATTTCTTTTGAAATTATCATCCTCAAGGTATGCTATACCGGGTATCTTATTCGGCGCCTCACCTTTTGAAAGAGTCCCTAATAGCTGAGGAAAGACAATCTCTCCATCTCCTAGCACTGCCCAATCCGCTCTTGTATAGCGAAGCAATTCTTCAGGCATTACAGCAACTGCAGAGCCTCCCAGGATAACGGTTGCTTTTGTCTTATTACGAATACTGTTTACAAGAGGTTCTAAATCCTTGAAAAATGCTACCGGATTTTGCATATCATTATTGTCGATATTTCGAATGGAAAGGCCAACAATGTCTGGTTTTATCTTAATCAATGCTAACTCCACAGTATGGAGTGGGTCTGATTCAAACATCAAGTCCAAGACATTGACTGTATAACCAGCACGCTCTGCGGCCTCTGCAACCAGGCACGCGCCAATAGGCATAACTGGTACAGGGCCGCTATAGCGATTTGTGACAATAATGAGAATATTCACATTCTTTACCCTTTTCTCATCACTCTACAATAAGTTTTCCGTTCATTCCAAAATGTCCAACGCCGCAAAAGTGGGCACATTTAAAAGGATATGTTCCGGGTTCCTGAGCATAAAACTCAACGGTAGTTTTTGTTTTTGCAGGAATGGTCACATTAATTCCATACTGAGTGAGCTTAAAGCCATGAGTAACATCAAGGCTCTCTATCTCCAAAACAACATGAGTGCCTTGTTTGACATGAATTATATCAGGTGTAAATTCAAATTGTCGCGCAGTCATATAAATCTCCTGTACCGGAGCATCAGGAGGTAAATATTCTAACGCCTTTTTTTTCTCTCCAGAAGCACATCCAGAAAGAATAATAAAAACGAGTAAAAGAATTGTGTATTTCATTCTATAATTCCTCCTTTTGATGATTGCTCCCTATTTTATTCAAACACAGTAAATAAAAAACCCCAATATCCTCAACAGATATTGGGGTCTTGGCATCGTAATTATAATTATAATTTAAGTGACAACTCCATATTTTTAAACACCAAGACTATTGCAATTGATTATACTGTGAAATATAAGAGTGCGCTTTTCAATAAATTTATAATTTGACGACTTTTGCGGCCTTGTAGCCTTTTTGGTCTTTTACGATTTCAAATTCTACTTTATCTCCCTCTGCAAGAGTCCTGAACCCCTCAGATTGGATCGAGGTTTGATGCACAAAAACATCTTCTCCATTTTCCTGAGAAATAAAACCGAATCCTTTCTTATCGTTAAACCATTTTACTGTTCCAGTTGCCATTCTAAATTCACCCCCTTTCATTATTTTTAAAATTTAAAAACAAAAAGGCTACGAGGTTTCAGCCTGTAGCCTTAATTATCACTAATCATATAGAATATGTTTTTTCCCATGCAACCAAACCACATGTAATAATCTATCAAACACTATCTACAAAAGCAAGAAAAAATACTGATAAATTTTGCATCTTTGTATTTCTCATAAAGAATGGAAAAATATCAGTATTACTGACATTCAGAGGTTTTCACGAGCATCGAGAGATGGTGATTGATTTTTAAGAAGGTTACAAGAATCTCACCAGGAAAAATCTTCGGAAAGAAAAAGGTATACCGGGAAGTGATGCTTTTGAAATGCTTGCTACCAGGAAATGGGATCATCTGAGGTAAGCGGTTTTTGAAGTAGCAGGACAATGTTATTAAGCATCTTTATTAAGGGAATGGTAAAAATGCTAAGGGGTTGCCTGCAAAGCTCATATCCATGCCCGGAATTTATCCCTTTGGCGGCAGGGTAAATCCTATCTCGGTATGTCTTGAACAGGGATTAGTTGCCCATAGAGAATATCATCCCTGGATGTTTTTTCTGCCATCCCTACATGTTTTCTTTCATTCCCCTGTTTCACTTGTCATTCCCGAATACTTCCCCGTTTTCACGAGAACAAGTTTATCGGGAATCCAGTGCCTTTCCTGTTTTCTTCCCCATGCTCGAATATCAGTTATGAAAGTCATTAAAATAAATTCACATTATAGGTTAGTCTTTATTTCTTCTATTTCTCTCTTTATTTCCTCAGCATCAGGGGCATTTGGGTTGAGCTTCAGGTAGACTGAGTAATCCCTTAAAGCATTTTTCATCTCTCCTAATTTTTTAAAAGTATTCCCACGGTGGAGGTAGGCAAGAGGATTGTAGGGAAAGAGTTCCAGTGAAGTGCTAAAATCCATAAGCGCCTCACGGGATTTTTCTAATTGGTTTTTGATTTGACCTCGTTCATAATATACACCAGCCATTCTAGGATTTAATTCTATCACCCTGTCATAATCCGCCATTGACTTTTCAATTTCTCCCTTCCCACGATATGCCTTGGCCCGGATATAATAGGCGAACGCATTATTTGGCACACACTGAATGAAGGTCGTCAAATCTTTAATAGCATCATCAAAGTGCTGCAGGTCAGCATGCAGGATACCTCTTTTCATATACGTTTCGGCATGATTGGGGTCGATTTCTAACGCCTTATTGAAATCTGCCATGGCTTTTTCTGATTCACCTGATTCAGCATATGCCAGACCACGATGAGCATATGCGACTGCAAATGTATGATCTAAAGAAATGACTTTGCTCAGGTCTTCGATACTCAAATCAACCCTGCCAACCATTTTAAAGGCAATGCCCCGGTTATAGTATGACAGAATTGAATTGGGGTCTAAAGACACTGCCATACTATAGTCTATAATAGCCTTTTCAAGCTTTTCCATAGATGCATAAAGAGAACCTCGATTGTAGTAAGCTGGCGCATAATCGGGATTCAAATCAATAGACTTATTATAATCATATATAGCATGTTCAACATTGCCCGTCTTTTCATAAATAACACCGCGATTGCAATAGGCAACCGCATCGTTCTTGTGCAATTCTATGGCACGGTTTACATCTTTCAATGCATTTTCTATATTACCTTGTTCCTTTTGTATTATCGAACGATTCAGATAAATATTGGCTATAACCTCGTCCATAGTTAGATTTTTTAGATAATATCCCTTTTTGATACTCATCTGTGAGATGCGTTTGCCGGGCATATTTACATAGTAGCTGTCAGGAGTAGCCATACCCTCATAACCTATTTCAATATTTTTACGAAAATCTCCATCATCATACCGCACAAATATATGTTCAGGGACACTTACCCCATAAATAGGAAGGTGTAACTCTTCTGCTATGCAGAGATAAAGAATGGACAGACCTTCGCAATTACCAATCCTTGTATCCAACACCTTATGTAAGGATATATATTCAAGACCACCCGCCTGAACATATTGAAATTTCAATTCCTTAAAAAGGACACTATTCATGGTTTTAATAATCTTTTCTGGCTCTCTTTCATCATTGAGAATTGTTTTAATATTTTTAATAATAGTATTGAGCTTTTCAATATACTGTTCTATATCTATTTCCGGGTAGGATTCCTGAGCAATTTTAAGGACAATCCTTGCAAGGCTTGTTTCCTGAGTACTTATTTCCCAAATTGGTTTTGATCCTAAATCGTTTGCGAACGAATCTGATGAAGTAAAACCCAGACTAGTAAAAAAACATTTGAAACCACAAATTACACAAATTACACAGATACATAGATTTTTTACTAAGAGAATAAAGAAATTATTTACATCTTTTATCTGTGTAATCTGTGATTGCCTTTCCATTTTAATATGCATGCTTGTCTATAAATCCATTCAACAAGGTAAGCCAGATTATCTTTAAATCAAAATTTAGCGACCAATTTTCGATATAATAGAGATCGTATTCTATTCGTTTTTCCAACGATGTATTGCCACGTAAACCACTAACCTGAGCCCAACCGGTAATTCCGGCCTTCATCTTGTGTCTTAACATATATTTTGGAATAGTACCCTTAAAACTTTCTATAAAAACAGGTCGTTCAGGCCGTGGACCAACAATACTCATGTCTCCTTTTAACACATTAAAAAACTGTGGCAGCTCATCCAGGCTGGTCATTCTCAGGAGTTTACCTATTCTCGTACGCCTCGGATCATCTTCTTTTGTCCAAACAGGCCCCGTTACCTGTTCCGCATTTATAAGCATCGTTCTGAATTTAAGTATATGGAATGTCTTTCCATCCATCCCCATTCTCTCCTGCTTAAATAAGACAGGACCTTCGGAAGTTAATTTGATCATTACTGCAATAATAAACATGAGAGGACTTGCAAACGTTAAGACAAGAGAAGCAAAAATAATATCTAAAAGCCTCTTTACAATAATATTCCATCCGTAAAGAGGTGTATCGCGTAAGCTAATAAGCGGCATACCCTCAAATTCACTCACGCTACCACGTAAAGTAACGAAATCGGAGATATCAGGCAAGACCATAATACTAACCATCTCATCACCGATCCAATCCAAGACTTCCTTTAACTGATGATGTACAGAGAAAGGTAAGGCGACAAAAACAATATCAATCTTATGCTTGCTTATTAAGGAGCGAACATCTGAATACTTTCCCAAAACAGGTATTCCTTGTATTTTATTTCCAGCACTATCCATATCACGGGTTAGAAATCCGGATATCCGAATCCCAAGTTCGGGATGTTTCTTTAATTTGTTTACAAGATCTTGACCCAACTTTTCCGTACTAATAATTAAAGCATATCGTAAATTATACCCTTGCTTCCGTAAAAAACGAAGGAATTCCCGAAACATGATACGTGTCAAACTAAGGAATATCGTATTAATAAGCCAAAAGTAAAAAAACGTCAACCGGGAAAATTCATATTGGCGAAAAAGAAATGTCAGTGAAATGACGATCAATGTAGCAAAAGTAGAAGATTTACTGATATCGATCACCTCAGAAATTTTCGTGGAAATTCTCCGCGGACGATATAAGCCAAACATCTTAAAAACCATACCCCACAGAGGAATCATAAAAATAAGGAGAGTGAGATAGCTTTTAAGGGGTGGAATTCCTTTATAAACCGGTACAATCCCGGAATAAAAGCGCAAATAATAGGAAAACACCCATGAAAGGGAAATGATGAGCCAGTCCAAAAGCAGTAATAATGATTCGAAAAATTTGCTATGTTTTTTTAGCATAGGAATCTTTCCATATATTGTTTCATTTTTTCTTTACATATCAGACGATCAAAACTCTCAGCATGCTTCCTAATAGATAAAGGATCAAATAGAGATTTGTGCTTTTCAAAAAATCTTACAGCCTCTATCAAAGATTCCGTCGTTTGTTCTTTAAAAAATACCCCTGTTAGCGCTTTGGACTGTTTTCGTATCATATCTCCTGGAAATTCAGGATAAGGATATATTCCCTCCACAGTCTCGAGCACTCCACCTCTGGCAAAGGCAATTACCGGCCTACCACACGCTTGTGCTTCCAAGGGAACGATGCCAAAATCTTCTTCACCGGGAAAAACCAATGCCTTACAATTTCTGTAATATTTCTTCAATGATTCGTCCGATTGCCATCCTAAACATTGTACGTATTTTTTTGCCATATTCCTGATCAGGTTATCCTCTTGCCCGCATCCAATAATAATCAAAGGTAAACGAAGTTCCTCAAATGCGTCTACAGCAATATCGATTCTCTTATATGGGGCAAAAGCCGATACGATAAGGTAGTAATCTCCTTCTGTTTGAACATCTGGAGGCGTATAAAAAGAACAATCTACAGGCGGATGAATAACCTTCGCCGGCCTTTTATAGTATTTTTTTATCCGATGGGCAACATTATGGGAGTTCGCTACAAAGTAATCCACCCGGTTACTGGAGGTAACATCCCACATCCTTAAATAATGAGCTATGGCAGGTATCAAAAGCCTTGAGAATAATCCTTTCTTATCATTACTAAAATAGGTATGGTAATAATCCCATACATAGCGTATTGGAGTATGGCAGTAACATATATGAATTGTGGATGGAGAGGTTATGATCCCTTTAGCCACACAGTGACTGCTAGACAAAACGATATCATAATTTCTCATATCGAAATTTTCGATTGCCAGAGGGAATAAGGGAAGAAATGAGCGATAGCGGCTCTTAGAAAAAGGTATTCTTTGAAGAAAGGAAGTATGTATCTTTTTGCTTTCTATAGTTTTCGAAACAGAACCATAGATGTGAATCAGGGTAAAGATTTCCGATTCCGGAAAAATCTCACAGAGGATCTCTAAAACCTTCTCTCCACCTCTCATCCCTGTAAGCCAGTCGTGAACTATTGCTACACGCACGATGTGCTCTCTTGTTAAGTATTGTTTAGAAATACGTATACTTATATTAGCAAAAATTTACGTAAATAATAAGAGAAAGTCAAGGGTAAAGTACTATAATATGACCGTTACTATCGGGGAAAAACAGGTTAGAAATAGATTATTAACGAATATAATAACTCCTGCACCATTGGATTCAGGAGAATGTTATTGCATTCTCAATAATAAACCTTTACATTGAAGGTATGATAAACCAAATTACCCGAAACCTAAAAACATTCTTAGTTTTTACCATAATCTTATACCTGTGTAGTAGTACGTATGCCGGAGAAGAGAGAAAGCGTGAGCGTCCTGGTCATCTTTTTAGCCCTTTAAAGATACCATTACTTGAAGACGCTGAGCGGGATACATGGCAAAAACCGGAAAAGATATTACATGCCCTGGAAATTGAAAAAGGACAGGTCGTTGCAGATGTTGGCGCTGGTTCAGGGTATCTTACGGTAAGATTATCTGAGCGTGTGGGAATAACAGGAACTGTTTATGCTGTTGACGTACAACAAGAGATGCTTAATTATATAAGCAAGCGATTACGGGGCACAGGACTAAAAAATGTAATTACCATACTGAGTGACATGGATGATCCTAAACTACCTGCTAAAGCTTTGGATATTGCTATTTTATTAAGCACTTATCATGAAATAGCACAACCTATTGATTTTATAAAAAAAATTAAGCCGGCCTTAAAACCTAATGGGAAATTGGCTGTTCTCGAATTTACTGAAGAAAGTCCCATTGGTCCTCCCTTGCCATTTCGTTTACCTGAAGATATTGTTATACGCGAAATAATGCAAGCTGGTTTTATATTGTCAGAAAAGCTTACATTTCTTCTGCCTTATCAATACGTTTTGATTTTTACTTCATCCCATGAATAAGTTACGCCAAAGGTTATTTAAACAAAAGGTCTTATTCCTTTCTCTAGCGTGTCTTTGTATCATCCTCACAAACTCCTGTACACAACTTCCCCGTTACAGTGAAGAACTAAATATTATTGTCAGCCCTCACAAACTCAGTGTCCACTCAGGCTCTGAAGACACCGTATTCGTTAGCTTATTAAACAGGCAGGGAGAACCACTTACCGGTATGAAAATCGAAGCTACAAGCACCTCTCCAACTGTGGCTACTGTTACACCAGAGGCATTAACCGATACAGCAGGTAAAGCAACGTTTGCCGTAAAAGGTATTTCTCCGGGTACCACCAGAATTATCATTTCTGTCAATGGATATAAGGCTGACATGGAAGTCGTTTTTGTAGAACACTGAAGAAAAAACTACGGTAAGAGGGACTTCTCAAATCAAGATTATAGGGCTTCTAAAGAGAACCATCTTGTAATCACAGGATGGCTTTTTTCGTTAGTAAGGGGTTTGAAATAGAGTACGCTAATTAGAAGCCCAATTTTTTTAAAAGGCTAAAAATATCTTTGGAATATTAGTAACAAATAACTTCTTTTTTATATATGTATTCTCTATTTTATTATTTCCATGCATCTCAAATTTATTTACTATAGAGCAATAACCGTACTTTACTACGAAGTTCTTAATACCATAAATCTTGTTTTACCTTAGTATTCCCACGCTCCTCAATAGTTTTAATCAGCTTTTCTTTTGTCGTCCATCCACGGTAAAATACAACCTTTATCGTACTCGTATCGACACCTACGTCGGAATTACATACTCCAAAAACCCCTAAAAGATATGCCCGTACATCATGCGCCTCTACCTCAACCATACCTTCTGTTTCAAAAATAATGGTATCCGTAAGAATATGTGCTTTAAATCCATTATCTTCCAGTGTCTTAACTATTTTTCTGGCAAATCTGATCCAGCCCTCGTAATAGTTAATAGCAACTTCCCTTGTATCAAGGGCAATATCTTTGGTCGTAACTCCTGGAAGTTCATCCAATACCTGTCTCAATCTTTCTGCATCTGATATACTGGTGAGATTATCAATTCTAAAAGCAAGATTGTCCGGCAGTGAGGTATGAAAGCCCGCATCATGAACGACCTTTATAATTTGTTCTTCCGTTTAAAAATATATTTTGAAAGCCTTCCAGAGAAAACGAATGGCCCGTTAGAACGGGCCATTCGTTTTAAAACATTATAAAGCCTTCATGAATTCGACTAAATCTTCCAACTCCTGTTGACTCAGATGCGATGTCCTGCCGTGCATATCCTTCTCATTTACGCTATTGTTGATCGTATCCATCAACGTCCTTGCACTCCCATCATGGAAATAAGTCCCTGATGCATAAATGTCCCTCAAGGTCGGCGTATCAAACTCC